>NZ_JBFAZW010000092.1:0-44097 GCF_040682015.1 Dactylosporangium sp. NPDC051485 | reverse complement strand
CCACTTCGGACAAGTCACAGCCCGGACCCGCCACCAACAAGGCTAGAACAACCCGGAAGAATCTTGCGAAGACCCCTTGACCTAGAGGGGAACCATATCCGCGAGCTGACGACCCCGGTCGCCATGACGCTCCGTCGCGTTGATCGCGCATTATGCGACCCGCCAGGATGCGGGTGACAGGATGTCCACGAGCCCGCCGACCGCTGCGGGATCATGACTACGTCGACACCCCGGACGGGGCTCCAATGGAAATCACGAAAGACCGCCACTACTTCGTCATCGAGCACGAGCGGTTCGTCGCGCGCTTCCCCGACCACGGACGTGACCTTGAACAACTCCGGGACCAGGACATCTACGTGACCGTCGCCGGAGGCCTGACCTACTACGTGAACCTCATGACCCTCGACGCGATCGATGCAGTGCTACGCCGCTGGGCGCATACCGGCGAAGCCGCAGGTGGGAGCTACTTCTGGTCAGCCGACCTGGTCATCATTCCCAGGCCAGGCATAACCGCCATGATCGAGGCGATCGACGGTCTCGTTCGTAACGAAAAGATCGACCAGGCATGCGAGGTGATCCCCGGCCCGAACGACGGCCCAGATGCCGCGTCGTGGCGGCACACCTGACCCGCCGCAAACGCGATCGAGCGCCACGAAACGCACGCCGAACCTGCCATTGAGCCCGAGGCCCGACCGATGGTGCCCGGCCCGGACCACATCGGCACCCTCTCGTGCGCCGACCAGCATCGTGACGTCCGCAGGCGGCGAACGGCCACAGTGCGCATGGTGTCAGCGCGGTGAGCCGCTGAAGCTGATCGGTCGTTGACCGCTGCTGACCGGGCCGTGGAACTCCGTCGACCAACGGACCACCAGCACGAACTGACGATCTTGGTTTCGGATCTGCCGCCGTTGGTGCGCGGCGGCTGGCCAATGCTCGTCACAGACGGTGACTGGCTCGGCGAGGCAGAGGCATCCTGTGCTGCCGAATGGAGCGCACGTGATCCTGCCTGCGGCCAGGGGGTGCTATGGCCATCGGCGACCTTGGGCTCAGATGTAGCCTCCGTGGTTGACGATCAAGGCCGGCTGCGATGGCCGCAGAGCTCGAACGGATGAGGCGAGGCCTGACCGGCTAGCACCAAGAACCGTTCAGAATCGGGCGAACTGGATGGCGAACAGCACCAGGACCGCGGCGAGCACGACCCCGACCGCAACGAGCTTCGCGCGCTGGTACCGCTTCGGCGTCGGCAGTGCGGCCAGGACCAACGGCAGCGCGACCGGCACGTACACGAACAGGCCGAAGAACACCCCGCACAGCGCCGCCAGCACCAACACGACGGTGACCAGCAGGCACACGGCCCTGAAGTCCAGATGGTCCCGGAACGCCAGCGGTGCCGCCGTCAGTAGCGCACAGATGACGTACAGCGGCGTCGACTCCGGATACCCGACCGCCAGCGGCACCGACACGAGCGTGGCGTAGCCGACCCCGGCCCCCACGGTGAGCCGATCCCAGGCGACCGGCGTCAGCGCCACTTGAACACGTTCAACCACGCGATCAGCGTAGACCGCGCCCGGGAGTACTTCACGCGCGTGTGACCCAATGTCGGCGACCGCGGCCAGGTCGACGCGCTGGGCAACTGCCGACGGTGCGCTCATGTCGCGATCCGCGCTCTACGCACCGTGATGGACCCACAGCTGTTCGGCGTGCGGATCTGCCGAGATGCGGACCCGCGCCGGTGCGAGTCGGAGATGCGGCTGCTGGCTGAACTTCAGGGCGTGACGTCCACCAGTACCTTGCCGACAGTGCCGGTCTCCACTGCCCGGTGAGCGTCGGCGGTGCGGTGCAGCGGGAAGCGGACCAGTGGCAGGCCGTGCTCCTCGCCGACCGGCAGGGCACCGTCGCGGACCGCTGTGGCGACGTCCTCGACGGCCGTGGCACGCGCTTGCGGGCCGGCCGTATAGAGCACCAGGAACTGCAAGCGCGTGTTCAGCACCATGTTCTGCCCCACGTTCAGCTCGACCGCTTGTCCGCCCTCATTGGCGTAGGTCGCTATCGTGCCGCGGGTACGCAGCACAGCCAGGTCCAGCGCGAGGTTCGCGCCCAGCGCCACCTCGGCGACGATGTCGACGCCGTCCGGGGCGATCGCACGGATGGCGGCGGCCGCGTCGTCCTCGCGATAATTGATCACATGGTGTGCGCCGGCCGCGGTGGCCAGCTTCGCCTTCTCCGGGCCGCTGACCGTGCCGACCACGGTGGCGCCGGCCCATCGGGCGAGTTGGATGACTGCATGCCCGACCGCGCCCGCCCCGCCGGCGGCGAGCACCACCTTGCCGTCCAGCGCGCCGGGGTACAGGCGGCGCGGCCCGTCCTCGGCGACGGTCAGTGCGCGGTGTGCGGTGAGCGCGGGCACGCCGAGCGAGGCGCCGACGTCGAAGCCGGCCTCGTCGGGTAACGGCACAGCCTGGCCGGCGGGCACGACGGTGAACTCGGCGGCGGTGCCGGTGGGCCGCCCGGCGGCGGCCATGAACAGCCACACACGCTGCCCGACCCGGGCTGCGTCGACGCCCTCACCGACGGCGTCGATCACGCCGGCGCCGTCGAGATGCGGGGTGATCTCGGGGAACAGCTTGCGATGGGCGATGCCGGAGCGGGCCTGCCAGTCGGTCGGGTTGACCCCGGACACGACGACCTGGACGCGGACCGCGCCGGGCCCCGGCGTGGGCTGGTCACGCTTGACGAGCTGGAGAACGTCGGGGCCGCCGTTGTCACGGTAGATGATCGCTTTCATGATCCGTCCAATGTTCGATCTGCGTCGTACGGTTCGACCTGGATCGAACGGTACGACGTGGGTCGAACTTTCCGCAAGGGATGGCTACGCTTCGTCTCGTGACCGAGGTGACCGAACCCGCCATCGAGACCGTGACGATCGACGTCGTGCTCAGCGCGCTCGCCGACCCGGTACGGCTCACCTTCGTGCGAGCGCTCGACGCCGCCGGGGACTGGACCTGCGGCAGCGACGTCCTCAGCAAAACCGGCATCACCATCAGCAAGTCCACCCTGTCGCACCACATCAAGGTGCTGCGCGATGCCGGCCTGATCCGCACGCGCGTCGACGGCATCCGCCGGCTGGTCACGCTACGTTACGACGAGGTGGAACGGCGCTTCCCCGGGCTGCTGACCATGCTCCGCGAACACGGCCTTGCCCGCGCCGCCCCGGAGGCGCCCACCTCAACCGCATGACGCAGGCGAAAACGAGTGCCACCAGGTCCCCTTTGGAACTTGCGACGCAACGCGTGCGGCTCTAGCGGCGACGGCCGCCGGGGGCTGCCCGCCTTGGCCGCGAACGTCTTCGGAACTCGTCCGCGCCTTCGCGGCTGTCGGCGCTGCTTGATCAGCTGTGCGGACATGCCGCCGATCGTGCGCGGTGTCTGCTAGAGCTCCGTCACAGTCCGCACTGGGCGCCCAAGCGGCAACCGCCAAGCAGGGTGCTCCAACATGCCGATGAGCGCGCATCCAGGAGCGCTGCTCATCGTGGTAACGCGCTGTCAGGCGTCGCTCGGTCCGGGTGTCCAGCCGATGCTGGGCCCAGGCGTCGGCATTACGGATGACCTCCCACACAAAACGAGTCCTTCGCCTCGACATAGCCCTGCCGGTCGTGGCGGAACAGCGCTGCACATCGGCGCTTCACGTCGGCGTACTCGGCGGCCACCGGGAGATGTGACCGCAGATAGTCGCGGAAGAGCAGCGGGACCTGCTGGGAGAAGCTTCCGAGCTGACGTACGTGGATATGCGTCCGGCGATGTCCCGGCGGTTCCCTGAAGTAGCGCTTCGTCCGCTCCGGGTTGTCGGCCCGGTAGATGTACCCGAGCCGCTCCAGCGGTTCTCGGAACGTATCGACCGGTTCGAGTGATCGCACCGACACCTGGACGTCGATAACCGGCTTGGCGGCCAGGCCGGTTACCGCGGTCGAGCCAATATGGTCGATACGAACCGCTACGTCGCCGAGAGCGTCGCGAAGCGTGGCGCCCAGGTCAACAAAGGCTGCCCCCCAGCCATGGTCGTAGTCGATGATCTCCACTGGACTCGACACTCCGCCATGATGCCACGCAACGCAGACCACCGAGTCGGCGCCGGAACAACCGACGAACCGGTGCGCACATCTGCCGCAATTCGATCGCTACGCGGCGTAATAGCCCGTACTGGTGGCTCTTGCGGCCCTCGCGTCGGCGGCACCGCTTTCCGGATCTGCCGCGGGTCGCGTTCTCGGCAACGGACGCAGCGCCGATCCCGTTGCCTGCATCGGTCCGGGTTGCCGTCGGCGGATTCAGGCTCAGTACGGCAGCGGTCCGGACCGGAGATCTTTGATGCTCGCGCGGACCTTGTGGCTTTGGGACACCGTCGCGTAGCAGAGGTTCGAGCGCTCGCCGGCCTGCCACTCCGACTGGTCATCGAGGTAGGTCAACAGGCTGCGCACGTCGTGGCGCTTGGTCAAGGCCTGCGGCGTCAGCCCGAGCAGCCCCGCGACCAGGGCATCGCACTTGTCGCGCGCGAACGCCTGCTGTGACTCCCACGCCGGGAACACCCCGGCCGGCTGCTCGACGGAACCTGCGTACTCGGCGTCGTGCAGAGCCGCGCAGTCGGACCGCCTCTGGCTGGCGCCGTCGTAGAAGCCCTGGGCGTCGGGATCCTGGGCGATCAGCGTCGCGCAGTGCTGGGCGACCTTCCCGGGGCCGCCGGGGGCCAGGTCGCCTCGCAGGGTGCCGGTGCGCTCCAGAGCGGGCGCGGACGAGTCGGTGCGCTCGAACTCCGCGATGCTGCACACGTAGCCGCGGGCGCCGCCGGCCCAGTCGGCGCCGGCCGGGCGGCCGATGTGCAGAAACAGCCAGCCGCCGTGCCAGTCGGCGCCCAGGTATGCGGTGGCGGCCTTGCCGCATTCGCCGTACACGGCCCGCAGCGCGTCGCTGCCCCAGCCGGGGACCTGCCCGCTGTCAGGGAACCGGCCGGTGCTCACCACCTCGAGCTTGTGCGGCGTGTCGCAGCTGACGCTTTTGGTGGCCGGGTCGGCTTTGTCCGCGTACGCGATGTTGCCGCCTGACGTCAGGCAGGCCCCGACCGCGGGTAGCGCCTCAACCGGCGACGATGACGCCGACGGCGGCCGGCCCCCGTTCCCGTCGAGATCATCGGAGCCGGCGCACCCGGCCAGCAGCACGACCGCAGCGGCGGCGGCGAGCACGGTATAACGCACGGTTGCGCACTATAGATCACGCGCAGGATCATTCTGCGCCAACGAACCCTGTCCAGGAGCGCTTCCCAAACATCCGCACATGCCGCTGTTGATGCGCGGCCACAAGCCCAGTAGTTGTCACGGAAAGTGACCGGCGCGGCGGCGTCGAAGCTTAACTGTCTTGCCGATGAGCGCGCCTCGGATCATCGTCGCGCCGGCGTCGCGCGCATCGCATGGCCTTCCCAATGGGCAGGTGTGCTCCTCTGGCGGGTGGCGAGCACCTTGGCCCCTTGAGCGGGCTCAGGCGAAGTAGGCCGCGTGGTCGGCGGCCCACTGGGCGAATGTACGCGCGGGGCGCCCAAGCACCGCCGCCACGTCGAGCTGGGGTCGTGGCCGTCGGCTGATGCGCCCACTCAGTCGTCGGCGGCCTTCGCCGCGGCGGCGATCGGCTCGAGCCCTGCGATCAGCTCGTCGAGTTCGTTCGTGCTGAGCACGTCGTACGCCGGCGCCGCCAGCTCGTCGGTGAGGGCCTCGATCCGCTCCCTGGTCGCTCGGCCGGCGTCGGTGAGCCCGCCGGCGGCGTCCACGAGGCCGCGGCCGCGCAGCCCGTCAACGACAGCGGCCAGCTGCGCCTTGGGCAGGTGGTGGACTCGGCCGAACTCCTCCGCCCTCATGCCGAGGGAGAGCGCGAGCAGGACGTGGGCCTCGGTGCCGCCGATGCCGTGGGCGAGGAGGGCGGCGTTGTGGCCGTCCCCGCGATGCTCCCGCAGCAGCGTCGCCGCGTGTCAGAGCCTGGCCACCGGCTCCTCGGGCACGTCGAGCGCCCGGAGCCCGGCGTACAGCACGCGACCCTCAGTCGGCGCGCTGACCGCCGCTCGGGTGGCGAGGTCGGCGACCCGCACCAGCCCTGCGGAGTCGGCGAGCTCCCCGATCATCTGGCGCAGCGCGGCGGCGCTGCTCCGCTCGCGCACGGCGATCGCCTCCTGCGGGGTGGTCTTCCCCCACACCCACGGGATGTGGCGCGCCACCTCGCCGTCGGCGAAGTTGTAGAAGACCGCGTGCACCACCCCGGCCGGTGCCAGCCCCAGGGGCGCGGCCCGGCCCGCGAAGTATCCGTCCCAATAGTTGCGCATGCCGAGGGCCAGGAACGCCTCGTTCGGTACCTCCGAGAAGGTGACGGTGGCGATCGGCTCGACGAGCTCGAACATGCGGTGGACCTTGGCTTGTGCGTGCTGCATCGGTCGGCATCCTCCTGTAGTCGTGACGGCGCTGTAGTCGTGACGGCGCCCGCCCTCGTGGGCGGCCGCTCACCCTGGCTACGAACAGCACTGCCCGGATACGACAAATCCGGTCGACATCAACCTAGCCAGGATCAGCCTTACGCTCAGTAGCCGCGGAGAGGACGGCGCGGGCGGCTGTGATCAACGGCGTCTGGGATAGCGGATCGTCACGCCGCGGGCCTCCAAACGGGTCAACACGGCAGGGTCGTCGAGGCGGGCCAGGGCGACGTCCAGGTCGCGCAGTGCCGGCAGCGACTCCAGTGCCCCGGCCGTCGTGCAATCGCCGGTGAGGAACAGCTTCGCCAGCGTCGGGTGGCCCGTCAGCGGAGTCAGGTCCAGCGGCGCTGGGTGGTAGCCGTGGCCGTCGAGGTTCAATGACCGCAGGCCCGACAATGCGTGGATGCCCTCCAGCGAGGTCACGTTGTAGTCGTCGGACTCGCCGCCGGTGTCGATGTCCAGGGTCTGCTCGATGAGCATGTAGATGTCGTTGCCGCCGTCGAAGTCCAGCCGGTCGACCGCTGCCGCGAGGGCTGAAGGTACCGCAAAGGAGTGCAGGAGGTTCAGCGATGCCGCCAGGCGCGGGCCGGGGCCCGGATAGCCGTCGTCCGGGCCGTCCGGTCCGGTCGAGTCGATGATGGTCTTGAGATCGGTGGCGGTGATGCCGCCGGCGGCCAGTAGGGCGCCCAGGACACCGAGGTGCAGGCCGCGGTCGGCGAAGACGATGGTCACGATCCCGAACGTATCGCGTTCGGGGCTTCAGAGGTGGAGCGGGTCGTCGGCCACGATTGGTTGCCGGCACTCCGAGCCCGCAACTCCTCCAAGCACCAGGGCAGAAAATGTCGGTGGTGGTCTCTATGCTGCTGTCGCTGGTTCACGACACGGGAGACAACATGCGAACGCCACGACTGTTGCCGGTGCTACTGCTTGCCACGACGGTCGGCCTGTCCACCGGATGCACCAGAGAGCCGGGCAACACAACGGCCACGAACGGGGCGGCTGCGAGCGGGGCAGCCACGAGCGCGGCGGCCGCACCGAGCGCCACCGTTGACGTGAAAGCCAACACCGAGGCGGTGTGCAAGGCGGTGGTGGCCGCCTACAAGGCAGAAGAGGGCCAGCTGCTGCCGCTCGGCAGTGCGATGGCCAAGGCGTCGCTCAGCCATGACCCGCAGCAGATCGCGAAGGTCAAGGCAGATGCCGAGGTCGTGCTCAGCAGGCTGGACAAGGTGATCGACGCCGAGCTGGCCAAGGCCGCCGATCCCGCGGCGAAGACAGCGATCAAGCACTACTCGGTGATCTACGCAGACACCTGGCGCGCCGACAGCTTTGCCACCATTGACCCCATCGAGGAGATGGACAAGGCCAATGCCGAGGTCAAGCCGCACTGCCCGGCCTTGAAGATGTAGCCAGGCCCATGTCTGCTCCATGTCCATCGGATCAGCGGTCGGACTTGGCGACGCGATCGTATGCGCGGTGGTCCGCTCAGCACCGGACAACCGAGTACAGCCCGTCGCCGCGGCGAGTAGCAGTGCAGCGAGAGCCGCAGCAACCAGCGGCCGGAGCGTGAATACCAGGCCGTCAGCCTGATCGTGGGTGTACACGGCAGTTGGTGTGGAGGTATCGGGCGGCGCCGTCGGTGAAGTCGTAGATCGCGACCGTCTGAGTGTCCTCCAACGGATCCGTCGTTGGCATGAGGAAATGTGTCTCGCTCACCGGAAGGAGCTCATAGCTGAGACGGTCTGGCTTCTGGAGGACATCTGCGTGCATCGGGTCGAGGACCAGGGTCAGGTACAACGTTCCACCGTCGGCTGCCACCTCGTACCGGGTGCCGGGGCGCTCGTAGACGCCCTCGTACCTGGACAGGTCGAGGTTCAGCGTCGGGTCCGGTGCGGGCAGGTCCGGGATGGTTACCGTGCCGAGGTCGGTCAGGATCTCGTTGAACACCTTGCGGTAGAAGCTTTCCCGGGGTCCGCCGTTCGTCAGCATCACGACGGCGGTGTCCGAGCCGGGTAGGATCCGTAGCCGGGCGTTCTGGCCGATCGTGCTGCCGTCGGTGGCGTAGACGGTTTCGCCGCGCCAATCACACACGATGAGGCCGAGTCCCCATTCGGGTCCGAACATGTACGGATCGGGGACGGGCACCCGCGAGCGCATCATCTCCCGGAGGCTTTCGGCCGAGACGATGGGCGTGCCGTTCGGTGCGGTGCCTTCGTGGAGCAGGACGTGCGCCATCGTGAGGACGTCCCGGATCGTCGAGGTGATGTTGCCGCCGGGGCCGAAGGCTCGCGGCAGGAAGTCCACCGGAGTGACGATCGGGCCCTCGTCCAGGGAGCGGATCAGGTGCCCGGTCGCGGCCCGGGTTTCGTCCACCTGCTCGCGCCGGCTGCTCGTGCTGGTCAGGCCCATGGGGTCGAAGAGGCGATCGTGCATGACGTCGTCCCAGCGTTTGCCGTCGAGCACCTCCAGGATCCGCGCGAGAATCGCGTACCCCAGGGCCGCGCTGTAGCCGTGGGTCCGGCCCAGCGGGAACACCTGGGGCGCGTCCCCGATGTTTTCGACCATGCGCTCGTAGACGTCGTCGTTCTCGCCGGGATCGCCGTAGATCTCTTCGATGCCATTGGTGTGGTACAGCAGGTGGCGCGGGGTGACCTTGGCGCTCGCCTCGGGATCGGCCACCCTGAAGCCGGGCAGGTAGGTCCGCACCGGCTCGTCCAGGTCCACCTTGCCCTCATCGACGAGTTGCATGAAGGCCAGCGCGGTCCACGTCTTGGTCATGGAGCCGCACTGGTAGACGGTGTCGATCGTCGCGGCCTCCCCGGTTTCCACGTTCTTGACGCCGACCGCGAACTCGGCAATCTGCCCGTCGTGGAGGACACCGACCGCGGCGCTCGGGATGCCGTACCCCGCCAGGAGTTCAGCGACCCGAGTCCGGATCCGCGGCATGTCGATCGTCATCGCGGGAGACCGACCGCGTTCGCCGCGTCCGCTTCGAAGTACTCCGTCGTGGCGAAGGCGCCCGCGTGTGTCTCGAAGAAGTCCCGCACGCCGTCGATGGAGTCGTGAGCGATGATGTTGACCGCCTTGGCCCCGTCCTTGCTCGCGACCGCGACCTTCCACCTGGCGCCCTTGGGGAGCATGGCGTGTGCCTTCTTCAGGCCACTCCAGAACATGCTGTTGTCCGAAACCGTCGAAACAGCCATCACATGTACCATCGATGCCTTCCTTTCAGTATGCGGAAAAGCTACGTTGCGTTTCAAAAGTCGTCAACCATATGGGATCGCAAAAGTAGAGCTGGAGAGCGATTGTTGCAACAGCATTGGGAATGAACGCAACTACCTCAGTCCAGCCGTTGCAATGTACTGTTGATGAACGCAAACAGGGGAGGGCGCCGGTGCCGGGAGCCAGGCTGACCCACGAGGACCGCGGGCGGATCGCTGCATGGCTGGCCGACGGGCTCGGGTACGCCGAGATCGGCCGCCGGCTCGGCCGGCCGACGTCCACCATCAGCCGCGAGGTCGCACGCAACGGCGCACCCGTCGCCTACCTGGCCGACGACGCCCAGCAGGCCGCTGGCCACCGTGCTCGCCGGCGCAAGCCCCGGCCGTCCGCGACGACGAGCGACGGGCAGCCGACCGAGGTGGTGCGCGGCTTCGTGGACGAGTTCGCGACCCTGCTGGCCGCGACCGGACTGCCCAGGATGACAGCCCGGGTGTTCGTCTGCCTGCTTACCGCCGACGCCGCCGGCCTCACGGCAGCCGAACTGGTGCGCCGGTTACAGGTCAGTCCGGCGTCAGTGTCCAAGTCCATCGGCTACCTGGAAGCCATGGCACTGGCGGTACGCCAACCGGCTCCCGGCGGGCGCCGGGAGCGATACCGCATCGACGACGACGTCTGGCTCCGGGCGTGGCAGGCCGACACCGGCGCACACCGCGAGATCGCGGTGGCGGCGCAGCGGGGGATCAAGATCTTCGGTGCCGGCACGACCGCCGGAACCCGGCTGGGCAGGATGGGCCAGTTCTTCGCCCGGCTCAGCGAACAGATGGGCGGCAGCACCCTTGCCGAGCCCGTCGGGTACGACGCGCTGACCGTGCTCGCCGCACTCGTCCACGCCGGTCGACCGCTCACCCTTGACACACTGGCCACCGCGCTCGACTGGCCCCGGGACCGCCTCACCGCCGCCCTGGACGCAATCCAACTGCACCCCGCCATCGCCGATCCGCTCGTGCTGCGGACCACCGAGCCCGAGACCTACACCATCACCACGAGACCGGACCGCCTCGGCCCGGCGCAACGCCAGGCCCTCGAAGACCCAGGCCACGTCCGCTAGATGCGGGCCGCGAAGCCCAGCGGCTGCAGTCACGGCGTGGGCGGCGTGGGGCGGTGGCGGGATACTTGCGGTACGTGGCTTTCACGCCACTGTCGTGCCGGCCCGCATCGGTGTGAGGCTGCACGGGTGAGGAGGGCGGCCGTGGCTGACGGGGTTCATCGAGTCGTGGTGCTCGTGCTCGACGGGGCCAAGCCGCTCGACGTGGGCATTCCGGCGCAGGTGTTCACCAACCGGCCCAGCATGCCGTACGCGGTGCACGTGTGCGGCGCCGCGCCCGGGCTCGTGGCCGGTGGGGACGGGCTCGCATATCACGTGGCCGAGGGGCTCGACGCGTTCGATGCGGCCGACACCGTGTTCATTCCCGGGTACCGGAATCCGGATCGTGAGGAGCCGCCGGCCGAGGTCGTGGCGGCGCTGCGCGCTGCCCACGCGCGCGGGGTTCGGCTTGCCGCGATCTCGACCGGGGCGTTCGCGCTCGCCGCGACCGGGCTGCTCGACGGCAAGCGGGCCACCACGCACTGGCATTACACGCGCGAGCTGGCTCGGCGCCATCCCGCGATCCTCGTCGACGAGGACGTGCTGTTCGTGGACGAGGGGGAGGTGCTCACCTCGGCCGGGGCGGCCAGCGGGATCGACCTGTGCCTGCACCTCGTGCGCCGCGATCACGGGGTCGCGCTCGCCAATCACGTGGCCCGGCGGCTCGTGGCGGCGCCGTACCGCAGCGGGGGACAGGTGCAGTACATCCCGCGCAGCGTGCCGGAGGCAGTCGGCGAGCACTTCGCGGCGACGCGGCAGTGGGCGCTCGAGCGGCTCGACGAGCCGCTCGCGCTCGAGGACCTGGCCCGCAACGCGAACGTGTCGGCGCGGACGCTGTCGCGGCGGTTCGTGGAGGAGACCGGGTACACGCCGACGCAGTGGATCCTGCGGGCGCGGGTGGACCGGGCACGGGAGTTGCTCGAGCGCAGCGGACTCGGGGTGGAGCAGATCGCGGCGCGGGTCGGGCTCGGGACCGGGTCGAACCTGCGGCTGCACTTCCAGCGGATTCTGGGCACGTCACCGAGCGAATACCGCAAGACCTTTGCACGCCCGAGCGGCGCGACATCGGCAGAGACGCGCCCGAGCGGCGCGATGTCGGCAGCGACGCGGTCGAGTGGCGCGATGCTTGCGGAGACTGGCGAACCTTCCGCTGTCGCCTGATCCGATGCACCGGCACGATTGCCGCATGTCTGGACGAATTGCCATCAACGGGTTCGGACGCATCGGGCGCGGCGTGCTGCGCGCGATCGTCGAGCGCGACAGCGACCTCGAAGTCGTCGCCGTCAACGATCTCGCGGCGCCGGAGGCGTTGGCGCAGCTGCTGAAGTACGACACCACGCTCGGGCGGATCGGGCGCCCCGTCGCGGTCGAAGGAGACGACCTGCTCGTCGACGGGCGGCGCATCCGGGCGCTCGCCGAGCGCGAGCCGGTCAAGCTGCCCTGGGCCGAGCTCGGCGTCGATATCGTGCTGGAGACCACCGGCCGGTTCACCGCCGCCGACGCGGCCCGCGCACACCTCGAGGCCGGCGCCGAGCGCGTGCTCGTCGGCGCACCCTCGGCCGGCGCCGACGTGACGCTCGCGTACGGCGTGAACACCGAGGCGTACGACCCGTACCACCACACGATCGTGTCGAACGCCTCCTGCACCACCAACGCGCTCGCGCCGCTCGCCGCCGTGCTCGACGGGCTGGCCGGGATCGAGCACGGGTTCATGACCACCGTGCACGCGTACACCCAGGAGCAGAACCTCCAGGACGGCCCGCACCGGGACCCGCGCCGAGCCCGCGCCGCCGGGGTGAACATCGTGCCGACCACCACCGGCGCCGCCAAGGCGATCGGGCTCGTCCTGCCGGGCCTGGCCGGGCGGCTGTCCGGTGATTCGATCCGGGTGCCGGTCCCGGTCGGCTCGCTCGTCGAGCTCAACGCGACCGTCGAGACCGAGGTGACGCGCGACGCGGTGCTGGACGCCTACCGGGAGGCGGCCGAGGGTCCGCTCAAGGGCATCCTGTCGTACTGCTCCGACCCCATCGTCAGCGCCGACATCGTCGGCGATCCGGCGTCGTGCATCTTCGACTCGGCGCTGACCAGGGTCGACGGGCGGCACGTGAAGGTCGTCGGCTGGTACGACAACGAGTGGGGCTTCGCCAACCGGGTCGTGGACACCCTGACCCTGATGCGTGCCAAAAGGATCGCCTGACCGCCCGACGTCCAGCTCCTCGAAACCCCTTTGCCCACCAGGACGCGGGGCCCCTATCATCGAACGTGATCATGGTGCGCGGGCTGTGCGCCCGTGAACCATGGTCACGTCCCCCGTAGCTCAGCGGGTAGAGCATGGCCATACGGAGGCCAAGGCCGCTGGTTCGATCCCAGCCGGGGGACGCGCGCGCGGACCGCCTAGCGCAGGCTCGGCGTGGGCAGGTGGGTGCCGGTCAGTTCCTCGGCGAGTGCCCACGGGCGGGCGGCGGTGTCGTCTCCACGGCGGCCACGATGCTCGGCGAGATGCCGGTCGCCGACCTCAGCCTCAACGAGCTGAGCCGCCGCGTCGGGCTCGCCAAGTCCAACGTGCTGCGGTACTTCGAGACCCGCGAAGCGGTGCTGCTGGAGCTGTACGACACGGCCTGCAAAGCATGGCTCGACCGGCTGGACGCAACGCTCCCGCCACCATCGGCCGGCGGTGACCTACGCACCCGCTACGAGCGCGTCGCCGCCGTACTCACCGCATCGCTCGCCGCCGACCCGCTCACCTGCGAACTGATCAGCGTGTCCGCGTCGGTACTGGAACGCAACGTCTCACCCGAGGTGGCCCGCCGGCACAAGCTCGCGTCGACCGCGCACGTCGAACGCATGGCCGCCCAACTGCGCTCCTCACTGCCCGAACTCTCCGGCAACGCCGCCGTGCGGGCCGCCGTCGGCACCCTGCTGTCGGTGGGCGGCCTCTGGCCCGTGACCAACCCGACCGAGGCGATGCTGCGCGTCTACGAGGATCCGGAGATGGCCCGGCTGCGCGTGGACTTCCCCACGGCCCTGGAGGAGATCGTGTCGGTCATCCTGGCGGGCTGCCTTTCCCGGTGGCCGTCCACCTGATCGCCGTCCGCCGCGCAGGCGCGCACCACCGACCGCTATGCCGGGCCGCGCCAGGCGGCGGGGGATCGCCCGTACGCGGGCGGCAGGCAGGGCCAGGTCAATGGTCGTCCGTCGAGTTGTCCGGGAGGGCTGATGCTGCTCCATCCGTTGCCGAGGGCAACCCGGTAGGCGTCCGTATGTGGCCGCTCCTCGCCGCTGATACCCCCATGGGTGGGGTTGACGCCCTGGTCCAGCAGCCACCGCGCGGTCCGGGCCAGCGACACCGAGCAGTCGTACGACGCCTCACTTGCCTGAGTGGAAAGCGAGGCGTACTTTCCTCATAGGAAAGTAGATGACCAGGAGGGAAGAGTGTCGGCATGACCGCCCCTGCTGATCGGCTGGACCAGCGGATTCAGGGCCTCCCCGTGTGGTATCTGGTGCTGGCCGGGGTGCTTGTGGCCAGCTTTGACATCAGCCACGAGTTCCCCAGCGGCAGCCCGGCGCGCGGGCTGGTGCCGTCCGGGATCCTGCTGCTGCACCTCGTGCTCTGGGTCAGCGTGCTACGCCGGCGCATGCGCTACACGCGGGCCGTGCTGCGCTCGTCCCGGACGCGGCTGCTCGCCATCGGCCTGGCGGTACTGCGCGGCCTGCTCGGCGCGCTGCTCGGCCACCTCTACACCGGCCCCCACCCGCAACTCGTGATCGGGCTCATCATGCTCGTGGTCGTGCCGGTGGGCATCTGGTGCGACCAGTGGCTGATCCTGCGGACCCTGCGGAGGGAGAGCGAGCGTGCCACCGAAAGAGCTGCCGTCGACCGGGCCGCCGCCTGACGACGAGCCCACGCCCCAGCAGGCGGCGCGGGCCCTGCGCGAGCTGGCCGCACGCCGCCATCAGGCGCTGCGTTTCCGCTCACCGCGCTGGCCGTGGTGGCTCGGCGGCGCGGTGTTCCCGGCCGAGGGATTCGCCGACGACGTGTTTCCACGGGCGGCCGGGGTGATCAACCTCTGCGTGATCGGCGTGCTGCTGGCACTCGCGCTCTCGGTTCGTTACCGGCCGGTGGGAGCCGCCTTGGGCTACCGCGCGTCGGTGCGGGGCCGGCCGCCGGCCGGCGTCTCCGTGGTGACCGTCGGCGGGATCGTCGCGATCATCGCCGTCGAGTTCAGCCTGCACCGGGTGACGGACCAGATCCACTCGCACTGGAGCCATACGATCGTCGGGGTCATCGTCGGCCCGCTGCTCGCGCTGGGTATGCCCTGGGCCATCGAGCAGGCGTACCGGCAACATGGGGAGATGGGGCGCAATGGCGACTGAGGGGCTGGCGCAGACGCTGCTCGACCCGACCCGTTTCTCGATCGTGTCGCTGCTGGCGGCGACCGACTGGGCCGAGTTCGGCTTCGTCCGCGACACCGTCGGACTGTCCGACTCGGCGCTGTCCAAGCAGGTCACGACGCTGACCAGGCTCGAGTTCGTCGAGGTCGACAAGGGCTACGTCGGCAAGCGGCCGCGCACCTGGCTCCGGCTGAGCGCCACCGGCCGGTCCGCGCTCGGCCGCCACGTGGCCGCGCTACAGCAGATCGCCGCCGCCGCGACCGAGCACGGCGCCGCTCACCGGACCGAGATGGGCCCGGCGACGGCGTGAAACGCTCGCGACGGTGCCCACGGCCCGATGCGTCGTCGGCAGCGTCGCCTACCCTGGACACTCGGCTGTGTCCGCACACATCTCGAGGGGTTCGGCGAAGGTGATCGAGGATACTGTGGATGGGATGCCCTGGACCGTCGAGCTCCCCGAGGGGGCATCGTCCCGGGACGAAAGCTTCGTGTTCGTGCGGGACGGACATCGCGAGCTGATACATCTGCACGACTATGCACGCATCTACACCGTTCCCGGTTTGTATGAACGGGTCGTGCAAGACCTTCTGCAGTGCCGCTCGCCAACCGTCGCGGTTGACGGCACGATCACCGCTGCGGCGGCACTCGGCCGGGCCATGGCGACGTTACGCGTCCTCGACCTGGGCGCCGGTGTCGGTCTCGTCGGCGAGCTGTTGCGCGCCGCGGGGGTCTCCGCTGTCGTCGGGCTGGACAATCTCGCCGAGGCCCGTGACGCCTGCCTGCGCGACCGGCCCGGCGTCTATGAGGACTACCTGGTCGCCGACCTCGAGCGTGCCGCACCGGCCGTGATCGAACGCTTGACCGAGGGGCAGTTCGAGGTGCTGACGTGTGTCGGCGCGCTCGGCGGCGGCCATATTCCGCCGGGTGCCTTGATCCGAGCCTTGAACACGCTGACCGGCGAGGCAATGCTCGTCATGACGGTGCACGAACGTTGGCTGGACCTGGACAGTGTCGACCCGTTTTCGAGTGCCTTCCGCGCGATGACGGCAGGTGGATACCTCGAAGTGCTGCACGATTCGTCGTTCACGCACCGCCTCGACATGTCGGGGGACCCGATCATGTTCCGCCTGCTGATTGCCCGCCGCGCCGCTCCCGTGCCGGTCGACCTGATCTAACTTCAGCCGCGGCCGGGGAGGCCGGCGCCGAGTCCCCGCCGACGGCAGAGGGCCATCGCTGCGGGCCGCTGGCGCGCGGAGGCCCCCGCCCCGCGGCGATGGCTGCGCGGGGCGGGGTGTGCTGCTCGCTCGATCACCAGGTGATCTCGATCGCTAATCCCTAGTAAACCCATAGGCTTTGCGGTTAATATCGCCTCGTGCCCAAGGCAGCCCCTCACCTCATCCGCCGGCGATACCTCGACCTGTGTCGTCACGCGGGCTCCCGGGGTCGCTGTTCCTGCTGAGCGCCATCGCTCCAGCGCGTCACCAGCGCGTCACCGCCGCGACGCGTAGAGACCGCCTGCCCTGATCGCGTCCCGCGGCGCCGGCACGACGGCGGCCGCGTCCGCCCTTCACCCCTCCCGCCTCCGGTACATCGCCGTGCCCGCCGAAGCCCCGCGCCGTGGGCTTGCCATGCCTTCCTTCCCCCCCAGCATCGCGCTGAAAGGTCCACCACCGTGACCACACAGGAATCCACACTGGCTGCCGGCGTGCAGCCGCCCATCGCCAACGACAGCGGTGAACTTCCCGCCGGCGCCGTCTCCGGCCTGGGCGTCTTCGCGCAAGGGCTGGCGGCCGCCGCCCCGAGCGTCGCGATCGCCAGCGTCCCGGGCTCGCTGTTCCTGGTCGCCGGCAAGGGGGCCTTCTGGGCGGCGATCATCGGCGGGGCTCTCGTCTACCTCATCGCAGCGCTCATCGCCTTCCAGGCCAGGCGGACGGTCTCGTCGGGATCGCTCGGGACGTACGCCGGCAACGGGCTCGGTCCGGTGGCCGCGTTCGTCACCGGCTGGGCGCTGATCCTCGGGTACATCGGGTTCGCGGCCGGCGGCGTGCTCGGGGCCGTGTTGTACTTCAACGCGTTCCTGCAGGAGATCGGCCTGGCCACCGACCATCTGGCGGTCAAGGTGCTCCTGCTGGTGCTCGCCTCGGCGGCGGCGTTCTACATCCCGTTCCGCGGGGTCAGCGTGTCGGTCCGGCTCGGGCTCGGATTCGAGATCGTGTCGCTGGTGGCGATCTTCGTCATCCTGATCGCGTCCTACATCCACTACGGGCCGCACCTCGACGCCGGGCAGTTCAGCCTGCGCCACCTGGGCGCCAGCACCACCCTGATCGCCGCGGTCACCGCCGTCGGGTCCTACGCCGGCTTCGAGAGCGTCGCCTCCCTGGGGCACGAGGCGCGCGACGCCCACCGCAATGTACCCCGGGCCGTCCTGCGGCTGGTCATCATCCTGTCGGCGCTCTACCTGGTCGCGACCTACCCGGAGGTGCTGGGCTTCCAGGGCCCGAAGACGCTCGACGCCGACAGTACGCCGCTGCCGGTCGTGGCCGAGAACGCGAATGTCCACTGGGTGACCTACGTCGTCACCCTCTCGCTCGGCACCGCGATGATCGTGTTCTCCGCCGCCGTGATCAACTCCGGCGCGCGCAGCCTGTTCACGCTGGCCCGCGAGCAGGCCCTGCCGAGTGCGCTCGGCCGTGTCCACGCCGCGTTCCGCACGCCGCACGTCGCGATCGCGTTCGTCAGCGTCGTCGGTTTCGTCATCGGCCTGATCGGCACGGTCAACTCGGTCGGGCGGTTCCAGTGGGACGTCTACGTCGGCATCGTCTCCAGCTACGCGTACCTGTTCGCGTACCTGCTGGTGGCGATCGCGACGCCGCTGTGGCTGCGCAAGATCAAGGCGCTGACGCCGGGAGCCGTGGTGGTGGCGGTGCTCGCGGCGCTCGGCATCCTCTACGTGATCTACAAGAACCTCGTCCCGGTGCCGGACGGCGCCTACAAGTACCTGCCGTACGTGTTCCTCGCGCTGCTGCTCGTCGGGCTGCTGCGCTTCCTGCAGCTGCGGGCCACCCGGCCGCAGGTCGCGGCCCGGGTGGGCTCGATACAGACGCTGTCGGACGCCGAGCAGGAGCGACTCGCCGACCTCGGCATTCTCGACGCCGTGACGGGCGGCCACCGCGCCGAACGCGCGGCGGGCGACCTCGACAGCGGTTCCTCGCACTGACCCGGCCCCCGGCGGCCTCCGTAAAGGACGAACCCATGCCCTTCTTCACCAGTACCGACGCGCGCCTCTACTACCGTGCCTGGGAGGCGGACCGGCCGGTCGCCGCGTTCGTCTTCCTGCACGGCGGCGGCGAGCACTCAGGCCAGTTCAGCCGGCTCGCCTCCCGCCTCAACGCCACCGGCATCGACGTCTATGCCATCGACCACCGCGGCCACGGCATCTCCGAGGGGGAGCGGGGGATCGTCCGATCGCTCGATGTGCTCGCCCGGGACGCCTCCGCCCTGGTCGACATCGTCCGCGAGCGCCGGCCCGGGCTGCCGCTCGTGCTCGGCGGCCACTCGCTGGGCGGCTGGGTCACGGCGGCGGTGATCACCGTGGACCCGGCGCCCTTCGCGGGCGCGGTGTTCACGGGCGCCAGCCTGCGCGGGCGTACGGCGCTCGACGCATCCCCGCCGGGGGAGGGCTTCGCGTTCGACACGTCGGCGCTGGCCGCCGACCCGGACTACCTGGAGGAACTCGCCAAGGACCCGCTCGTGCAGCTGGTCCTTCCCGAACCGGAGGTCACCGCGGCGGCCCTCGCCGTCGCGTCCGACCGGCTCGCCACGACCTTCGCCGGCGTGACGCTGCCGGTGCTGTTCGTCAACGGCACCAGCGACGCGCTGGCCCCGGTGCAGGACGCGCGGCACTGGCGCGACACCCTCGCGAACGCCCGCCTGGTGGAGATCCGCGACGGCCGGCACAACGTGCTCAACGACGTCGATCACGTGACGGCCATCGGCGCCGTGCGGGACTTCATCCTCGAGATCACCGCCGCCCCGCGGCCGGCCGCGGCAGGTGCGTGAGCATGCCGATCCATCTGCACTGGTACCTGCCCACCAACGGCGACAGCCGCGACATCGTCGGCTCCGGAGACGGCTCGCAACGGACGCTGGCCGCGGTGCGGACCGGCTTCCGGCCACCGTCGATCGACTACCTCGCCGGCATCGCGCGTGCCGCCGAACAGCTCGGCTTCGAGGCCGTCCTCACACCGACCGGCACCTGGTGCGAGGACGCCTGGATCACCACGGCGGCGCTGTCCAGCGTCACCACCCGGCTGAAGTTCCTGGTCGCATTCCGCCCCGGTCTGATCTCACCGACCCTGGCCGCCCATCAGGCGGCGACCTTCCAGCGGATCTCGGGTGGGCGGCTGCTGCTCAACGTCGTCACCGGCGGCGAC
Source organism: Dactylosporangium sp. NPDC051485 (assembly GCF_040682015.1). NCBI lineage: Bacteria > Bacillati > Actinomycetota > Actinomycetes > Micromonosporales > Micromonosporaceae > Dactylosporangium > Dactylosporangium sp. NPDC051485. Next base: position 24,411 of record NZ_JBFAZW010000092.1, on the reverse strand, counting down.
TCCAAGGAACAGCGCCGCTTCGGCGACCACCTGGACCACGACCAGCGCTACTCGCGCACGGAGGAGTTCCTCACCGTCCTGCGCGGCGTCAGCGACGCCACCAAACCGTTCGACTTCCACGGCGCGCACTTCGACATCGAGCAGGCCTCGATCGCGTTCGCGCCGCACGAACCGCCGGCGATCTTCTTCGGCGGGGCCAGCCCGGCGGCGGAGCGGGTGGCGGCGCGCACGGTCGACACCTATCTCGCCTGGGGTGAGACGCCCGCGCAGATCGCCGAGCGGCTCGCCCGGGTGCGCAGACTCGCCGAGGAGGCCGGCCGGACGATCTCCTTCGGCATCCGGTTCCACGTGCTCAGCCGGGACACCTCGGCACAGGCGTGGGCCGAGGCGGATCGCCTGCTCTCCAGGATCGACGACGCACGGATCGAGGAGACGCAGCGGACGCTGGAGGCCGGCGAGTCCGTCGGCCAGCAGCGGATGACCGCGCTGCACGGCGGCGACCGGCGCAAACTCGAGGTCTATCCCAACATCTGGGCCGGGTACGGGCTCGTCCGCGCCGGGGCCGGCACGGCGATCGTCGGCAGCCATCAGGAAGTTGCCGATCGGATCGCGGAGTACCACGACCTCGGCATCGATCACTTCATCCTCTCCGGGCAGCCGCACCTGGAAGAGGCCTACCACTTCGCCGAGGGCGCCGCCGCCGAGCTTCGCAGCCGGGGCCTGGTCGCGCCACAGCAGTCCCTCGACACGACCCGGAACGGAGTACAGCCATGACCAACGCCAGAATCGCGAGCTCCACGTCACCGCTGTTCGAGAAGGCCGAGCCCTCGGCGTACTTCACCGACGAGGACTACCAGCGTTTCCACGCCCGCGCGGCCGAGTACGACCGGGACAACCGCTTCTTCGCCGAGGACTTCGAGGAACTGCGGGCCCGCGGCTACCTGCGGGCGGCCATTCCGGCCGAGCTCGGCGGCGGCGGGCTCGACATCACTGCCCTGTCCCGCGAGCAGCGCCGGCTCGCCTACTGGGCGCCGGCGACCGCGCTCGCGGTCAACATGCACCTGTACTGGACCGGTCCCGCCGCCGCGCTGACCGGCACCGGCGACCTGGACCTGAGCTGGCTGCTGCGCGCCGTCGCCGACGGCCAGGTCCTCGCCGCCGGGCACGGCGAGCGGGGCAACGACCTGGGCCTCGACGACTCCCTCACCGCCGCCGTCCCGCAGCCCGACGGATCGTACGTGGTGAGCGGCCGCAAGACCTTCACCTCGCTCTCCCCGGTCTGGGACAGCCTCGGCATCCACGCCCGGGACGACTCCGACCCCGAGCACCCGCGCATCGTGCACCTGTTCGTCGATCGCGGCGCGGCGGGAGTCTCGACGGAGAAGACCTGGGACGCGCTCGGGGTGCGGGCCACCGCCAGCGACGACACGGTGCTCGACAACGTCCGCGTCCCCGCGGACCGGGTCGTCGGGGTGTCCGAGATCGGGCAGCCGTACCCGCCGTACGTCGTCGGGATCTTCCAGTGGTACCTGCCGCTGGTCGCCAACGTGTACTTCGGGATCGCCCGCCGGGCGCTGGACCTCGCCGAGCTGGGGGCACAGCAGCGCAAGTCGCTCGCCCTGCCGGGACGTACGCACGCCGACAAACCGGCCGTCCAGCGGCAGCTCGCGCAGGGCGAGATCCTGCTCGACGCCGCGTGGTCACTGCTGGAGCGGGCCACCGCCGACCTCGACGCCGGCGTCGACCACGGCGGCTGGTGGACCCCGCGGTTGTTCGCCGTCAAGGAGTTCGCCGTCACCACCGCCCGCCAGGTGGTGGACATCGCGATCCAGGTCGTGGGCGCCGCGTCGGTGAGCCGGACGAACGAGCTCGAGCGGCTCTACCGCGACGTGCGCACCGGGAGCCTGCACCCGCCGAACACCGACCTCGTCCTCGACGTCATCGGCCGCACCGCTGTCCACCGGTTCCCGTGATCCCGGCCGTCCGGACGTTCCGAGCTTTCCGAGAAGGGGACAACCCATGAGCATCGAGATCAGGCCGCTGAGCACCCCGGAGGAGGTCAACGCCGGATTCCGGGTCTTTCTGCGGGCGATGGTCGGGCTGCCGTTTCGCGACCTCGACGCCACGGCGCTGACCGACCCCGGCCGTTACCTCGGCGCGCTGGACGGCGACGAGGTCGTCGGCAGCGCCGACTCGTACACCAGCTGGCTGGTCGTCCCGGGCGGCGCCCGGGTCCCGCACGCCGCCGTCACCCACGTCGGCGTCCTGCCGACCCACCGGCGCCGGGGCATCGTCAGCGAGCTCATCGCCCGCCAGCTGCACGACATCGCGGCCCGCGGCGAGGTCGTCGCCTCGCTGCGCGCCTCGGAAGCCGTCATCTACGAGCGCTTCGGCTACGGCGTCGCCAGCTCGGCCCAGTCCGCCCGGGTCAGCCTGCGGCGGGCGGCGCTGCGCGCGCAGGTCCCGCCCGGTGGCTCCGTGCGGCTGGTCGACCGGTCGGTCACCCCGCAGCTGCTCGACGGCATCTACGCGCAGGCGGCCTGGACCGGCGCGATCGGCCGGCCGGACGGCTGGTGGCGGCTGCAGCAGACGCTGCGGGAGGCCGACCCGGTCACCCACTACGTGGTCGTGCACAGCACGGACGGCGTCGACGACGGGTACGCGATCTACCGCCCGGAGGACACCGGCGCCTGGTTCACCAGCCCCGAGAAGACCGTGACGGTCACGGACTTCGTGGCGCTGACCGGCAGCGCCCGGGCCGGCCTGTGGCGTCACCTGTTCGCGCTCGACCTGGTGGACGTCGTGGCCTTCGACTCGCTGGCGCTGGACGATGCGCTGCCGCTGGCCGTCGCCGACCGCCGATCGGTCGCCCTGGGCGCTGCGCACGACGAGACGTGGCTGCGGCTGGTCGACGTCGAGGCGGCGCTTCGGGCGCGAAGCTTCGGGCTCGAGGACACCGTCGTGCTCGGCGTGCGGGACGCGCTGCTGCCCGCCAACGACGGCAGCTACGAGATCGGCCCGAAGTCGGTGTCGCGCACCAGCGCCGCGCCTGATCTGACCGTTGACGTGGCCACCTTGGCCGCCGCGTATCTCGGTGGCACCAGGTGGCGCCACCTGGCCGAGGCCGGGCGGGTGACCGTCCACTCGCCGGAGGCGGTGCGCCGCATCGACGCGCTGTTCGCGGTCGACGCGCAGCCGTTCGCCGGCACCGTCTTCTAGGACCGGCCATGCACCAGGACCCCTTGATCCTTTCCCGCGACCACCGCACCGGCACCCGCCGCCGGCGGCTCGCGACCATTGCTTCAGGAGCATCCCGATGACCCGTCAACTGCACCTGCTGGTGCTGGGCAATCCGAGGTTCGGCAGTTCGTGGCGCTATCCCGGCGTCGTCAACGGACCGGCCGCCGTGCTCGAGTCGCTGATCGAGACGGCCAGGACCGCCGAGCGCGGGACCTTCGACGCCATCTTCTTCGCCGACGCGCTGAACTTCGGGCCCGAAGCGGCGTGGCCGCACAAGGCGACCGAGGACTTCGAGCCGTTCACCACCACGGCCGCGCTGTCGCGGGAGACCGAGCGGCTGGGGCTGGTCGTCACCGGCTCGGCGACGTTCCAGGCGCCGTACCACCTGGCGCGTCAACTGATCTCGCTGGACCATCTCAGCGGCGGCCGGGCCGGCTGGAACGTGGTGACCAGCTTCGCCGAGGAGGCGGCCGCCAACTTCGGCGACGGCGGCGTGGTCGCCCACGACGAGCGGTACCGCGTCGCCGCCGAGACACTGGACGTCGTCCGGAAGCTCTGGGACTCCTGGGGCCCGGACACGGTGGTGGAGGACCGCGCGGGCGGGGTGTACAACGATCGCCGGAAGATCAGCGTGCCCGGCCACAAGGGGGAGTTCTTCGCCGTCAAGGGTCCCCTCGGCGCCGCCCCCTCACGGCAGGGCCACCCGGTGATCTTCCAGGCCGGATCGTCGCCGGTGGGACGGGCGTTCGCCGCCCAGCACGCGGAAGTCATCTTCACCGGGCAGGGCGACTTCGAGCGCGGGCGCGTCTTCGTGGAGCAGATCCATCAGCAGGCAGGCTCGTTCGGCCGGCCGGCGCCGCTGGTGACCCCGTCGCTGGGGTTCATCGTCGGCTCCACCGAGCAGGAGGCGAAGGCCGCGGAGCGTACGATCTTCGAGCACTTCATCCCCGAGTTCCAGATCGGGTGGCTGCAGGAGGTCGACATCGACCTGACCGGCGCGGACCTGGACGGGCCGGTGCCGCTGTCGGCCTTCGCGGCCTCGACGCAGACGCATCAGACGGCGCTGGCCGGGTACCGGGCGCTGGCCACCGAGGGCAACCCGACGGTGCGCGAGTTCCTGTTCCGCACGGTCACGGCCTTCGGGGCGCGCGTCGTCGGCTCGCCGGAGCGGATCGCCGACGAGATCGAGCGCTGGTACGCCGGCCGGGCCGCCGACGGTTTCATCCTCGCGCCGTCGGGCCTGCCGGGGCAGCTCGACGCCTTCGTGGACCACGTCGTGCCGATCCTGCGCGACCGGGGCCTGTTCCGGCGCGAGTACCACGGCGACACGCTCCGCGAGCACCTCGGCGTGCCGAGGCCGCCGGCCCGCTGACGTCGGGCCAGCTCGGCGATGATCATGACCGAGATCTCAAGAGGTTGACTTCAGTTTGATCGTCATGCCATCCTTTGCATATTCCTACTTCTCCGATATGTAAAGCAGGTCTTTGACCTCGGCTGACGCCGATCGCGCGGCGTGGATGCCGCCCGCTTGTCAGGCCTGCACCACCACCTCCGGCGCGCTGCCGTCCCCCTCCGGGACGTTGCCGACCACACGTGCGCCCATGCTCGACGAAAGGAACGACCAGCCATGGCCTTGCCGAAGCGCTCATTGCCCGCCTGGATCGCCGCGACTGCCGGCGCCGCACTGCTGCTGGCCGGCTGCGGGTCCAGCTCCGGCTCCGGGAGTGCGGCAGCCGCGGACGCCAAGCCTCGCGACGGTGGCACGCTCATCGTCGGCCAGTACCAGGAGGTCACGCAGTTCGACCCGAACCGCCAGTACTCCTGGGAAACCTGGCGGATCGACCGCAACATCTACGAGACGCTCGTCAACGAGGACCTGTCCTCGCCGACCGGGGTTCCGAAGATCGTGCCCGGGCTGGCCACCTCGTGGACGGTCAGCCCCGACGCCACCACCTACACCTTCAAGCTGCGCCAGGGCGTGAAGTTCACCGACGGGACGCCGTTCGACGCGCAGGCCGTGCAGTTCAACGTGCGCCGCTTCACCGACCCCACCTTCCAGTACTACGACAAGGTCAGCGCCGCGACGATGGGGCTGGTCTACGCGGATCTCGCGTCGTTCAAGGTGATCGACGACCAGACCGTCGAGTACGTGTTCAAGCACCCCTTCCTCGACTACCTGCGGCAGATCCCCAACAGCGGCAACGCGGCGTCGGGCATCTTCAGCCCGGCCGCCCTGCAGAAGTACGGCCAGGACGGGCTCGCCGACCACCCCGTCGGCACGGGGCCGTTCAAGTTCCAGGAGCGGGTGCGCGGCGACCACACCACGCTGGTGCGCAACGCCGACTACTGGGGCGCCCGGCCGCACCTGGACAAGGTGATCTTCAAGCCGATCGGTGACGACCAGAGCCGCGTCGCCGCGCTGCGCAGCGGCGCCGTCGACCTGATCAGCCGCGTCCCACCGGACTCGGTCGCGACGCTGGAGAAGGCCGGCTTCGCGGTACCGGAGAACAAGAACGTTCCGCAGATCATCTACTACAACTTCAACTACACGAACCAGTACCTGCAGGACAAGCGGGTGCGGCAGGCGATCATCCACGCCGTCGACCGCAAGACCCTGGCCGAGAAGATCTACAAGGGCTACGCGGAGCCGGCGACCTCGATCATCAACCAGGGCAACGAGGCGTACGACGCGTCCGCGGTCGACTACCAGTTCGACCCCGAGGCGGCCAAGAAGCTGCTCGCCGACGCCGGCTACCAGCCCGGCCAGGTGAAGTTCACCATCCTGACCGACACCACCGGACAGCCCACGGCGGAGTTTATCCAGCAGCAGCTCAAGGCGGTCGGTATCGAGGCCTCGGTGGAGTCGTTCGAGTGGATCACGTACGGGACCCGCGGGGCCAACCTCAAGCCGACCGACGGCATCAACCTCGGTGAGTGGGGTTACATCGCTCCCAACTGGGTCAAGATCGCGCACAACTACAGCGTGGTCAACCGGGACGGGGACAAGTACTCCGACACCAGCGCGGCGACCCTCAGCGCGATCGACGCGGCCGCGCACAACCCCGACCCGGCCAAGTCGAAGGAGCTGTGGCAGGCGGCGGCACAGACCTGGGCCAAGGACGCCACGATCTTCCCGCTGATCTCCTTCAACCGTTACTACGCGGTCTCGCCGCGCGTCGGCGGGTTCGTCTGGCCGCAGCAGGACCACTACGACCTGTCGCAGATCTGGGTGGCGAGCTAGCCATGACGCGCCGGATCCTGTGGCGGCTGGCGAACCTGGTACCGCTGCTGTTCGTGATCAGCCTGCTGGTGTTCTTCATCTCCAAGGCCGGCCCGGCGGACCCCATCAAGGGCGCGCTGAGCGAGAAGATGTCGCCGGAGCAGATCGAGCAGATCCGCCAGGCCTACGGGCTCGACCAGCCCGCCTGGAAGCAGTACCTGCACTGGCTGCGGGACATGTTCACCAACGGCGGCGGCATCTCGCTCAGTGTGCGCAGCCCCGTGTCGGGCATCGTGTTCCCGGCCTTCCTCAACACGCTCATCCTCGGCGCGGCGACGACCGTGGTCGCCGTCGCGCTCGGGGTACTGATCGGGTTCGTCTCGGGGATCCGGCACGGCCGGCTCATCGACCGGGCGGCGATGCTGCTGGTCCAGATCGGCAGCAACCTGCCGATCTACTGGTTCGGTCTGATCGTCATCTGGCTGACCGCGGTCCAGTGGAACTGGCTGCCCCCGGGCGGCATGCACGACCTGCGCGGCGACGGCGGCTTCGGCGACCTCCTGCTGCACCTGATCGCCCCCGCCGTCGCCGCCTCCCTCGTGTCGATGCTGATCATCGCCCGGTTCGTCCGGGCGGCGGTCATCGAGAGCGCGGGATCGGACTACATCCGCACGTACCGGTCGCAGGGCTTCGGGCGCGCAGCGATTCTCGGCAAGCACATCGGCCGCAACATCCTGCCGCCCATCGTCAACACGACCGGGCTCACCATCGGCTCGGTCATCACCGGCGTGGTGTTCGTCGAGACGATCTTCTCCTGGCCCGGTCTCGGCAGCGTGCTGCTCAACGCGATCGCCGGCAGCGACTACCCGGTGATCCAGTCCGGCATCCTGCTGGTCGCCACCACGTTCGTGGTCGTCAACCTGATCACCGACGTGCTGCTCGACCTGCTCAACCCGCGGCTGCGGCACGGTGGCGCATGACCACGACCACAACCGAGGTCCGCGCCGGCGCGCCGCCACGACTGAGGCGGTCCGCGGCCGCCCGCTTCGTCCGCAACCGCGAGGCGCTGCTCGGGCTGCTCGTCCTGATCGTCGTGATCGGCATCTCCGTGCTGGCGCCGTGGCTGGCCCCGTACGACCCGAACGCCGGCGATCCCGGCAACGTGCTGGCCCCCGTCGGCTCGGCCGGCCACCTGCTGGGCACCGACGACCAGGGCCGCGACGTGCTCAGCCGGCTGCTGTACGGCGGCCGGGGCGCACTGATCGTCTCGATCGTGTCGGTCGCGGTGGCGCTGCTGATCGGGACGGTGCTGGGGCTGTACGGGGCGTTCGCCGGCCGGCGTACCTCCGGGGTGCTGATGCGGATCATCGACCTGATGTTCGCCTTCCCGGTGATCCTGGTCGCGCTCTCGCTGGCCGCGATCATCCACCCCGGGCCGTGGGTCCTGATCGGCACGGTGGTGTTCGGCGCCGTGCCGTACGTGACCCGCATCGTGTTCGCGGAGGCGAAGATCGAACGGGAGAAGGACTACGTCGAGGCGGCGCGCTCGCTGGGCGCCTCCGAGGCCACCATCCTGCGCACCGAGGTCCTGCCCAATCTCCTCTCCGCGGTCGTGATCTACGGGACCAGCCTCGTCGGCGTCAACATCGTCTTCACCGCGAGCCTGAGCGCGCTGGGCCTCGGCATCCAGCCGCCCAGCCCGGACTGGGGCCGGATGATCTCCGAGGGCGCCAAGGTCCTGGTGACCGGCAACCCCGGCGTCGCCACTTTCCCCGCCATCGCCATCCTGCTCGTCGCCCTGGCCTTCAACTGGCTCGGCGACGGCCTGCGCGACGTCCTCAACCCGTGAGGTGACCCGATGACAGCCGTGCTCACCGTCGACGGCCTGCACGTCGACTTCCAGCTACCCGGGGCGGTCGTGCACGCCGTTCGCGGCGTCGACCTCGAGGTCGGCCCCGGAGAGGTGCTCGCGCTGGTCGGCGAGTCCGGATCCGGCAAGAGCGTCACCGCGGCCGGCATTCTCGGCCTGCTGCCGCGAAACGCCCGGGTGACCGCGGGCAGCATCCGCTTCCAGGGCACCGAACTGGTGGGCCTGGGGGAGCGGCAGCTCAACGTCTTCCGCGGCGCCGGCATCGGCATGATCTTCCAGGACCCGGTGACGTCGCTCGACCCGTCGTTCACGATCGGCAGCCAGCTGGGTGACACCGCACGCCTGCACCTGAGGGTGTCCCGCCACGAGGCGCAAGAGGTGGGCCGGACCTGGCTCGACCGGGTCGGGATCAGCGACCCGGACCGGGTGCTGCGCTCCTACCCGCACGAGCTCAGCGGCGGCATGCGGCAGCGGGTCATGATCGCCCTCGCCGGACTGTCGGGCCCGAAGCTGCTCATCGCGGACGAGCCGACGACCGCGCTCGACGCCACGGTACAGAAGCAGATCCTGGACCTGCTCCTCGGCCTCGCCGCCGACGCCGGCACCGCGGTCCTGCTGATCACCCACGACTTCGGCGTCGTCTCGCACACCAGCACCCGCGTCGCGGTCATGCGCGAGGGGACGATCGTCGAGATCGGGCAGACCGCGCAGGTCCTGGGCGCGCCGTCGCATCCCTACACCCGCACCCTGATCGACTCGGTGCCCGAGATCGGGCAGCGCCACCTCCAGGACGGCCAGCAGCGGCGACTGCTCGGCGCCCCGGCGGCCACGGCCCGCGTACGCCTCAGCGAACGCGCCGAAGCCCCCCGGCCGCCGGCCGACCGCCCGATCCTGGAGCTGCACGACGTCACCAAGGAGTTCTCGATCGGCGGGCTCGGCACCGGACGACACCGCTCGACCGTCCGCGCCGTCAGCGAGGTCTCCCTCAGTGTGCGCCGCGGCGAGATCTTCGGACTCATCGGCGAATCCGGCTCCGGCAAGTCCACGCTGGCGCGGCTGTCCGGCGCGCTGCTGCCGCTCACCGCGGGCTCGGTCACCTTCGACGGCGCCGACGTCGGCGCCGCCGGCAAACAGGGCCTACGGGACCTGCGGCGCCGGTTCCAGTACGTCTTCCAGGACGCCGCCACCGCGCTGAACCCGCGGATCAGGGTCGGCGACCAGATCGCGCGGCCGCTGCTGCGGCTGGGCAAGGCGACCGGCCGCCGGGAGGCCACCGAGCTGACCCATCGAGCGCTGGAACTCGTCGGCCTGAACGCCGGCTACGCGGACCGGTACCCGCGCGAGTTCTCCGGCGGGCAGCGCCAGCGCGTGGGCATCGCCCGCGCCATCGCCCTGGAACCCGACCTGCTGATTCTCGACGAGCCGACCTCCGCGCTGGACGTCTCCACCCAGGCGGCCATCATCAACCTCCTGCTCGACCTCAAGGACGAGCTCGACCTGACCTACCTGTTCATCGGCCACAACTTGGCGATCATCGACTTCGTCTGCGACCGCATCGGCGTCATGCGCCAGGGCTCGCTCGTCGAGACGTTCCCCGCCGGTGAGCTGTTCTCCACCGACCGGCAGCCGGCCACCCGCGCCCTGCTCGACTCGGTCCTGCCCGTCCGGTCCCGCCGACGCGAAGACCTTCTCGCTCCCTCCACCAGCAAGGACTGATCATGACCACGACTCAAGCCCCCGCCGGGCTGACCTACCTGCGTCCCGCCACCGCCACCGCCGCCGAGCTCTCCGAGCGCTTCCAGCCGGTCTTCGACCGGATCGCCGAGGGCAACGTCGCCCGGGAGAAGGACCGGATCTTCCCCCACGACCAGGTGCAGTGGCTCAAGGACGCCGGATTCGGCCGGGTCCGCATCCCGTTCGAGTTCGGCGGTTTCGGCGCCTCACTGGAGCAGACCTTCGTATTGCTCGCGGATCTCGCCGAGGCCGACGCCAACGTCGCGCACATCTGGCGCAACCACCTCGCCTTCGTCGAGGACCGGCTCAACGCGGCGCCCTCACAGACCAACGACCGGTGGATCCAGCGGTTCCTCGCCGGCGAGTTCGTCGGCGGCGGGTGGACCGAGGCCAACAACGGCACGTTCGCCAACCTCAAGACGACGGTGCGCCGCGACGGCGACCGGTGGCTGGTCAGCGGCGCCAAGTTCTACGCCACCGGCAGCCTCTACGCCGACTGGCTCGACGTGCTCGGCAAGGGCGACGGCGACACCGTGCTGACCGCCCTCGTGCGCCGCGACGACCCGGGGGTGCAGCTGGTCGACGACTGGACCGGCTTCGGCCAGCGGACCACCGCCAGCGGCAGCGCCACGTACACCGACGTTCCCGCCGCGGAGGGCGACGTCTTCCCCGCCGGGGAGCGCTTCGTCTACCAGGGGCACTTCTACCAGACCGCGGTGCTGGCCGTGCTGGCCGGCATCACCCGGGCGGCGCTGCGCGACGGGACCAGCGCGCTGAAGGCCCGCGGCCGCAACTACCCCCAGGCGCTCGACCCCGCACCGACCCGCGACGCTCAGCTGCTGCAGGTCATCGGCCAGGTCTCCGTGCACGCCTTCGCGGCCGGGGCGGCGCTGCGGGCGGCGGGGCACGCCATCGACCTGGTCGCGGCGGCCCACGCGAGCGGCGACGAAGTGCTCCGCAAGCAGCGGGTCCTGGAGGCCGAGGTGGCCACGGTGCACGCGCAGCTGGCCATCATCGACGCCGCGCTGCAGGCCACGACGACCGTCTTCGACGCCCTCGGCGCGTCCGGCGTCTCCGAGACGCTGCTGCTCGACCGGCATTGGCGCAACGCCCGCACCCTCGCCTCCCACAACCCGCGGGTCTACAAGGCGCGCATTCTCGGCGACTGGATCGTCAACGGCACCGACCCGGTACCCGACCTGACCTTCACCCACCGCGGCGGCCAGGGCAACTGACATGGCACACCGGCCGCTTCGCCTCGGCTTCGCCCTCAACTTCCGCACCACCTCACGCGCCATCGACGACGTCGCACGGGTCTACGACGAGGTCATCGACACCATCGCGTACGCCGAACAGCTCGGCATCGACAGCGTGTGGGTGGGCCAGCACCACTTCGACAACACCGACGGCCCGTTCGCGTCGCCGCTGCCGTTCCTGGCCGTGGCGGCGACTCGGACGTCGCGCATCACGCTCGGCACCGGCATCACCACCCTGCCGCTGGAGGACCCGCTGCGCCTCGCCGAGGACGCGGCGGTCGTCGACGCACTCACCGGCGGCCGGCTGCACCTCGGGCTGGGCACCGGCGGCGCCAACCTTGAGGGGTTCGCGGCATTCGGACAGCCGGCCGACCAGCGCCACGCCCTGTTCGACCGGAAGGTCGCGACGCTGCACGCGGCGCTCGACGGCCGGCCGCTGCTGCCCGGCGCCAACGCGCCGCGGCTGTATCCGGACGGCACCCGGGTGCGGCGACACCTGTGGCAGGCCGCGACGAGCATCGAGCAGGCGGCCGCCGCCGGCCTGGCCGGCGACGGGCTCCAGCAAGGCGCCTTCTTCGACCCGGCCGACACCGGTCAGGCGCCGAAGGTCGCGGCCTACCTGGAGGCACACGAGCGGGCCCACCCGGGCGACGCCCCCCGAGTCGCGGTCTTCCGCTTCGTGTACGCCGGACGCGACAAGCAGACGGTACTGCGGGAGGTCGAGCCCGTGCTCGGGCCGAGGCTGCAGGGCCTCGCCGACCGGGCGGCGCGCAGCGGCAACCCGCGGCTGCGCGGCCTGAGCGTGCGTGAGTACCTCGACCTCGTGCCGTTCTACGGCTCCGCCGACGACATCGCCGAGCGGGTCGGCGCCGACCCGGCCATCGCGGCCGGGGCGACGGACTTCGTCGCCAACTTCTCCTACCGCGACGACTTCGACGCGGCCAACGCCCGAGCCCGGCTGCACGTCCTGGCCACACAGATCGGGCCGGCGATCGGATGGCAGCCGGCCGGAGCGCTGCGATGACCCGTGCCGCCCCACCAGCGAAGGGAACACCGATGCCCGCCCCGTACCTCGCACTAGGCCTCGCCGGCCCGCACCTCATCGAGCTGACCGGCAACCCGGACCTGCTCGCCCGATGGGACGCGCTGCCGATCGCGTTCACCGTCCTGGGGATCGACCGGATCGACGGCCACGACCCGGCGCCGCTGACGCTGGACAGCAGCGCCGTCGGCGCGAGCCTCGCCGGCCGCACGAGCCGCGCGCGCTTCCTCATCGTCGCCAGCCCGCAGCGCGACCACCCCTACAACCTGGCCCGCCGGGTGGCCTCCCTCGGGCACCTCTCCCGGGGGCGCAGCGGCGTGCTGTTCGGGGTGGCGGACACGTACGCCGCACCCGGCCCGGACGGCACCGGCGCCTGGGGCGGCGCCGGCCTGGGCGTCGGCGCGCCGCTCACCGCGGCGACGGCGCTGGACACGGCCCGCGCCGCCCGCGCGCTCGAGCAGAGCTGGCCCTACGACTCCATCATCGGCGACCGCGACACCGGCATCCTCGTGCAGTCCGATCAGATCGTCCACATCGACCACGACGGCGCCTACCGCATCGCCGGCCCGCTGAACGCTCCGGAGCCCGCCACCGGCGCCTCGCTCATCGCCTGGTACGCCACCACGCCGGACGACGACGTCGCCGCCGACTCGGAGCCGGTCGACCTGGTCGTCGGCGCCGGCGGCTCCATCGCCGTCGCGCCCCTCGGCCTGCGACCGCCGGACAGCGACGCGGACGGCGTCCTGCTGCGCCCGACCCTCGACCAGGGCCTGGACGAGGTGCTGACCGAGGTCGAGCGGTTGCTCGCCGACGGCTTCACGCCGGTGCCGCCGGGCGGATCGCTGCGCGCGGCCCTCGGCCTGACGGCCCCGGCGCGCCCGGCCAGCGGCCGCGCCGCGTTTCCCGCGCCCGAACCCCAGCCCTCCCTGTAGACCCCGGAGAAGAACCATGACCGATCGCCGCACGGGACACGTCATCCTCGGCATCAACGTGCTCGTCCTCGGCTATCTGCCGGCCGCGTGGCAGTCGCCGCTGCTGAAGAAGGACTCCTTCATCGACCCGGACTACTGGGCGGGCATCGGCCGCACGGCCGAGCGGGGAACCCTCGACGCGATCTTCCTGGCCGACGGGCCGGTGCTCGGCGATCCCGCGTACGACGCCAACCCGATCCGGCTCGAACCCACCGTGAACTGGGGCTACGTCGCCGCCGCGACCGAACGCGTCGGCCTGGTGTCCACGGCGTCGACGACCTTCAACGACCCCTTCGAACTCGCCGAACGGCTCCTGTCGTGGGACACCCTGTCGGGCGGCCGCGCGGGCTGGAACATCGTCACCACCCGCGGCGCCGAGGCCGCCCGCAACTTCGGCCTGGCGGACGTGCCGCTGCGCGACGACCGGTACGAACGGGCCGCCGAGTTCGTCGACGTCGTCACGGCGCTGTGGGACTCGGCCGCGACCGGCCAGGACGTCCACCATCACGGCGACTTCTTCGACATCGACGGCCGGCTCCGCGTGCCGCCCTCCGTGCAGGGCCGCCCGGTGCTGCTGCAGGCGGGCGGATCGCCCAAGGGACGGGCCCTGGCAGGGCGGGCCGCCGAGGGCGTGTTCGCCGCCGAGCTGACGAAGGAGAAGGCGATCGAGCACTACCGTCTCGTCAAGCGCCTCGCCCGGGACCACGGCCGCTCACCCGACGACGTGAAGATCCTCCCCGGCCTGCTGCTCAGCCTCGGCAGTACCGAGGAGGAGGCCAAGCGCCGCAGCGACGAGCTGCACGACGCGGGCCCGGCCGCCTACTCCATCCAATGGCTCTCGCAGTCGATCGGCTACGACGCCTCGAAGCTCGAGCTCGACGAACCGTTCCCCGAGGAGGTCCTGGCCGCGCCCGCCGACCCGCAGACCTTCCTGGGCAGCATGGGCTTCCGCGAGTCCATCGTCACGCAGATCCGGCGCACCAACCCGACCGTGCGCGAGTACCTGAAGCAGACCCGCTACACCGGCTCCGGCCACGCAGGCTTCGTCGGCACACCCGAGCAGCTCGCCGACCACATCGAGGACTGGTTCCACTCCGGCGCGATCGACGGCTTCAACCTGCAGCCCGATCTCCTGGCCGACGGTCTCGAGGTCATCGCCGACGAGCTCGTGCCGATCCTGCGCAAGCGCGGCCTGTACCGGCATGAGTACGAGACCAGCACCCTCCGGGGGCACTTCCGGGCGTCCTCCCCGACTCCCGACCTCGGCTGAACCTGAGAGGAGACGCACATGACCGAGCCCTTGCCGGTGTTCCCCACAAACCAGGACCTCGACCCGGTACGCCTGCGCCAGGCGTTCGGTGTCTTCCCCAGCGGCGTCGTGGCCGTGGCCGCCTGCGTCGACGGCGACCTCGTCGGCCTCGCCGCCAGCTCCTTCACGTCGGTCAGTCTCGACCCACCGCTCGTATCGTTCTCCGTCGCGAACGCGTCCAAGACGTGGCCCGCCCTGCGGCGTGCGGCGCACCTGGGCGTCACCGTCCTGGCCGCCCGGCACGGTGGCCTCGCCCGCCAGCTCGCCGGCCCGGTCGAGTCCCGCTTCGACGGCGTCGAGTTCGCGCTGAGCGACGGCGGCGCGGTGACGTTGCCCGACGGGCTGGCACAGTTCGACACCACCATCTACCGGGAGGTGGAAGCGGGGGACCACACGATCGTGCTGCTCCAGCTGCACGCGGTGCAGCACGCCGACCACTCGCTGCCCCTGGTCTTCCACCGCAGCGCGTTCGGCCTGCGCGACGACGACCGGTGACCCGGCGGGGCCGTCCTGCTGGTCGTGCTTCGCCGGGCCGCTACGCCCGCGTCGCCGCTGGAAGGCCGGCCCCGTGGGCCCGCCACCACCCCGGGGCGGGCCCTGTACCTCCTGCGCTCGTGGTGTGGGAACGGCCCTTACCGTCCGTCGGGACAAGGCGCCGCGCACCGCCCGACCCGCACGGCCCGCGGGCTGCGGCGGGGGAGCGGTGCGCCCGGCCCGCATCCTGCACGAGGTGAAGGGCCCGCCTACGCGGGTCGCCTGGTCATCGGACCGCAACTCGAAGGCACCGCACAGCTCGTGCCGGTCGACGAGACCGAGGCGATGCGGCTGGTCTGGCGTCAGTTCACGCGTCCCCACAGGTCGTACAGGTGCCTGCCCGGCTGGAAGCCGTGTGCCTCGGCCATGTGCGCCGCCTCCGCGAACCCATGGCCGACGAATGAGGGCGTGTGGGCGTCGCTGCCGAATGTGATCGCGTCGCCCCCTTCCTCGTGCCACCAGGTCAGGATGATGCCCTGCAGGGGAAGACGCGTGTTGACCTCCAGCGCCCGGCCGGATTGTGCGGTTGCTCGCAACGCGTCGCGAAATTCCCCCTCGAACGCGGCGGGGTCGAACGGGCCGGCCCGCTCGGTCGGCCAGGAGCGGACCGGGTAGTCGATGTGGGCCAGTACCTCGAAGAGGTCACTCTCCGCGACCAGGGTGGACACGCCGGCCAGGTAGTCGCGAACCACCTCATGCGCGTCGGCGTGCGGGTAGATGCCCCACGGTTCGGCGAAGCCGCCCCGATCGGGCAGGGTGTGCAGGGAGCCGAGCACCCGGTCGAACTGGCCCGAACGCAGGACGTTCGCGCAGGCGGACGCGTGCCGATGCGGTTCGCCCAGCTCCAGGCCGCTCACCTCCAGCGATCGATTTCCCACCAGGCTGCCCAACTCCGGACAGTGCCTCAGCTCGATCCATCCATCCCACGGCCGGTGGCATCCGCTCCTTGCGTCACCACCCATGTACCGCCAATAGGTCCCCCCGCGCGATGGCTGCCAACGCTGCTGCGACGTAGTCGACGAGGTCGGACGGCAGGGCCGACGCGTCGACCCAGCGCAACTCGGTGCACTTGCCGGGCTCGGCGATGTGCGGCTCGCCGCTCCAGCGCTCCACCGAGAAGAACAGGTGGAAGTACTCGTGATCCTCGGCGTCCTCCGGCGCGGTGTGCATGAGCAGCGCGAGGCGGCAACCGCGCGGATCGGCTTCGATGCCGAGTTCCTCCCGCAGTTCCCGAATCAGCCCGGTGAGCGCATCCTCGCCGCCGTTCAGATGCCCGGCCGGCAGGCTGAGCTGATCGTCGCGGTAGCCCGTCGCGGCGCGCCGCATGAGCAGTACTCGCTCTCGGTCACGCAGGATGCCGTACACGGCGGCGGGGACGCGAAAGCGCTCGGCAGGCATCGCCTGACTCTATGCCGGCCGCACGCTCGTCGGCAGGCCCGCAAGCCCGCCGGGCCGATCAGCGGTTTGCGGCATTGACGGCCGGTACTACGTCCTGCGATGCTACGTCCGACGTAGTAGTGGAGGTGGCATGTCCGGGCTCGCCGAGTTCGGCCGGTTCTCGGAGCCGGCGTTGCTCATTCTTGTCAGCCTCGCCGAGGGGCCCAAGCACGGGTACGCGATGCAGGACGACATCACCGCCCTCACCGGGGATCGCCCCGGCCCCGGCACGCTGTACGGAGCGATCCGCCGCCTGGAGGAGCAGGGGCTTATCGAGGCCCTGCTGGAGCAGGAGCGCCGCAAGCCCTACCAGCTCACCGCCAGCGGCCGGGCGGCGCTGCAGGCGGAGCTGGCGCGCATGCGGGCCGTCGCCGGCACCGGCCTGCGCCGGTTGGCCCTGTCGTGAGGCGCGCGGTCCGGCTGGTCATGGCCCTGTACCCGCGCCACGTCCGGGACCGGTACGGCCCGGAGATCGCCGACCTGCTCCTCAACTCGCGGCGGCCGCTGCGTGACCTGGCCGACGTGGCGCGGTGCGCGCTCGCCGAGCGGATACGGGCGCTCACGTACGCGCGGCTGCGTCCCTACGTGCACGCGACCACCGGCCTGATCGCCGTACCCACGGCCTTCGCCGGCGCCTATCTCACGTTCTACACCCTCGGCGCGTGGATGCTCGCCGCCGTCGCCGGCGCATCGGTCACCGCCGAGTCCGCACGCATCGTGCCGGCGGCAGCGGCCCTGCCGGTCGCCGCCGGGGCGCTCTGGCTGGCGGGCCACGCGCGACCGCCGTCGACCTCGGTGCTCGCGCCGGCCGGACTCACCGTCGGAGCCCTGCCGGTGATGCTGCTCATCACCGAGGTCGGCAGCTGGCCCATGGCCGCCGCCGTCGGCTGCTGGGGGGTGACGACCGGAGTACTGTCCACAGTGGCCGCCGCACTGGTTCGCCGGGGACATCGGCGCCGCGCGGTGCTCACGATGGCGTTCGGCGGCATCCTGGCGTGCGAGCTGGCAATCGCCGTGTACGGCCTGTCGGTGTTCGGCTCGGTGAGCGTGGCCATCGCCGCCTACCCGGTCACCTCGCTCGGCATCGATCCGGCGCTGATGGGCGACCCGGCCAACCGGGTGGCCGACGCGATGACGATCCTGCCCGCGTTGCTCACCGGCTGCACCGCCTACGCCCTCCGGCTGGCGACCACTCCGCAAACCGGTGGCCCGACGACCGTTGTCCGCACTTGAGAGACGACCGTTGGCCGCACTTGAGAAAGGAGGGGCTGGCCCGGCAACGCACCGAACGCCAGCAGGCTGAGATCGCTGAATGCAGTCTCGGAAACGAAGGACGGCGCCGGTCTCCCGGCGCCGTTCTCAGCCACAATCACTGCCAGCTGCGTCAGAAGTGGACGCGATACGAGTCGCCGAGTTCTTGGCTGAGGGATCGCAGGGCAGCGCCTGCGGCTGGAGATCCGATTTGCTTGAGCGCGTGGATCCCCGCGGTGCGACCGTTGTGCTGGCCGTTGCGGACGACCTCGGCGATGCTGGCGACGGCCGGCTCCCAGCGCCAGTGACCGAGGATCTGCACCGCTCGCTCCTGGATCCACATGTCGTCGGATCGCAGGAGGGAGATGACCTGCGCCGCGTGCGTGGCCGAGCTGAGGGCGAGCGCTTGGTGAACCGCGCGCTGCCCGACGGGGGAGTCCGGCCGCTCGTGGTAGAGCGCGAAGAGCCGGCGCGCGAGTGCGTCGTCTTCGGGAGTCTGGTCGGCCGGCTCGCGCGGATAGTCGGTGGCCAGGTCCCACCAGTCCAGTCCGGAGTCTCTGGCGTCCAGCAGGGCGTCGTAGTACGACTCGACGCTTCGCCAACATGGCTCCGGACTTGGTTCCTCGTGATCGATCTTGAAGACGCGGCCCGCCAGATCGCCGGAAGCGAACACGCCGACGTAGTTGCTGTTGTCGTCGGTCCAGAACGTGCCGAGTTCACGGTCGTCGAAAGGGACGCCGAAGTCACGCAAGGCGGTGATGGTCCCGGCCGCTTCGGAGGGGCTCATGAGCCGAAGCGTCCCGGAACCTGACTCTTCGGCCTCATGGTCCTCGTAGATCGCACGGATCGTGGGCGGGAGCGGTACGCCCAGCACGTGGGCCAGCCCGTCGATGTCGTCCGCCGCTGCGGGGGCGGCGGTTCCGCCACCCCCGGCGTGAAGTCGCGCGAGTTGCAGGTGCACGATCATGCACCTTACGGAAACGTGAGCGCCCCGGAGAACCGGTCGTGCCTGAAGCTGCCGTGCTCCGGCAGCCAGCGGATCGACTCGGCGGCGCTGGCGCCGATCAGCCGCAGTTCGGCCGGGTCGATGGCGGCGTGCGCCAGGTCGGCCTCGTCGCGCTCGAAGAGGTGCGCCAGGGCCGACAGCTGCCGTCCGGCACCGACCGGTCGGGCGAAGTCCGCAAAGTACATCGCGTACCGAAGGGACGCCGGGGATTTGTTGCCGCCTTCGGCAGGGTCGCCGACGACGAGCCTCGGCAGCGGGAACCGCAACCTGAGGGTCGGGCAAGTACCTGGTGTACCGACCGACAGCCGAGAGGCCTGATGTCCGATGACCCGACCAACCGAGGCAGCGGTGGCCACCGAACCGGATGGTGACTCCGCGATCATCGTGCGGTCCATGGATGACCCCGAGCTCTTTGCACTGATCTTCCGGCGGCACGCGCCGAGCATCCAGCGGTACGTGACCCGTCGCCTCGGCCCGGGCGTCGCGGAGGACGTCTGCGCCGAAGTGTTCCTCGTCGCGTTCCGGCAGCGGCATCGCTACGCACCCGACCGGGGCGACGCCGGGCCGTGGCTGTTCGGCATCGCCACCAACCTCATCGGCCGGCAGCGCCGCGCCGAGGTCAGGGCGCTGCGGGCACTCGAACGCACCGGTATCGACCCGGTGACGGAGGGGTTCGAGGCGCGCAGCGACGCCCGGTTGGGAGCCGACGCCGTCAACCGGCGGCTCGCCGCGGCCCTGGCGGGTCTGCGTCCCGGGTACCGCGACGCGTTGCTGCTGGTGGCGTGGGGTGACCTCACGTACGAGGAGATCGCGGTCGCACTCGGTGTGCCCGTGGGAACGGTGCGGTCCCGGGTGAACCGGGCTCGCAGCAGGATGCGTGCGGCACTCGGCGGGGCGGACCCGACATCCATCCAGGAGGACCTGTGAACGACATGCAACGGCTGCGCGAGCTGCGCGGCGAAGTGCCGGAGATGTCCGGCGCGGCACTGACGGAGGCAGAACGGTCCTTCGTGTCGGCGCTCCGGGCGGAGGGCGTACCGGCCCGGTCCCGCCGGCCGCTCTTCGTGACGGTCGCGGGCCTGACGACGGCCGCGGCCGCGGCGCTCGCCGTGGCGCTGACCCTGCCGGGCCCGCCGGGTGTCCAGACCAGGACGGGGAGCCCATCCACCTCGCCCGGCTCGCCGGCACCGGTCGTGCTCAAGCCGGTCTCCGTCGCCGAGGTGCTCGATCTGGCGGCCGCCGCCGGCGACGGGGTCGCCCCGGGGCCCGGGCAGTTCGTCGTCACCGAGTCGGTCGTGATGGCCCCGGCGGAGTTCGGTGAAGGTGGCCGCTACCTGTACCGCGCGAAGCTCACCAACTGGATCTCCGCCGACAACACCCGTCCCGGCGCGGCCCGGTCGGAGCAGCTGGTGCCGCTGGCCTACCCGGGCCTGCCGATCCCGCCGCAGGCGCCGCGCGCGGGCACCGTTGACCTGCACCGGGTCTGCCCGGTGAAGGGCGACGCCGCCCGGCAGGACTACGCCTACTACGCGACCCTGCCGGCCGACCCGGCGGGCATGCTGGCGTACTTCGGGCGATTCCCCGGCGGTGGCGGCGACAAGAACTTCTCCCTGTGGAAGGCCGGCGGCGAGCTCGCCGGTGCCGCGATGCCCGCGGCCCAGCGCACCGCGGTGTTCCGGGCGTTGAAGCTCATCCCCGGTGCTCAGCTGGCCGGCGACGCACAGGACGTGGCGGGCCGCAGCGGCACCGCGATCGGCTACGTCGACGCCCGGCGCGGCCTGCGGCACGAGCTGATCTTCGACCCGGTCACGTTCCGGTTCCTCGGCTCCCGCGACGTCGTGGTCGATGCCGCGAAGGCCCAGGCACCGGCGGGTACCGTGCTCGGCGCGACCGCGCAGCTCTCGATCACGGTCACCGCCGAGGCGCCCGCGGCCCCGCTCGGCCCGAAGCAAGCCAGCTGCGAATGATCTGACGTCGCTACGTTCCCGAGTGGTCGGCGGCCCGATGCGGCAGGGCAGCGAGGACGCTGGAGCGGCTCCGCCGGGGGCGCTGAGCATCGGCTCCCGGCCGGGCCGGTCAGCGGGGTGCCGCGCCGGCCCGCCGCGACCGCCAGGTCAGCCGCAGCCAGACCACGACGAAGGCCCCCAGTCCGACCAGGATGGCCGTGCCGATCAAGATCGGCGCGACCAGCCAGGTGAACAGGCTTGTGGTGGCCCGCTCCCCGTTGCCCCAGCCCTGGACCTCGGTGCCGGGTCGCAACAGCGTGCTGTCGATCGGCCCGGACACGGTGCGGCCGTCGCCCAGCCGCCACGTGCCCCGGCAGGCCTGGGTGGCCTTCGGCCCACTCAGGTCGCAGAACTCGACCTGGACGGCCACCCGTTCCGCCGCGATCGCCTGGCGGACGAACAGCACGGGCAGCACCAGGGCCGCGGCGATCAGCAGCAGCGGCATGAGCCGCCGTTGCCAGCGGGGCCGAGCGGCCATCCGCGCGGAGTATCCACCAGGGACCGGCGCCGAGGGGTGGGGTGCCATGTTCTGGAGGCTATCAGCGGGGACAGCCGCCGATGCACGATCGGGCAACTGACCGGGATCGGGCCGGGCCGGAAAGGTCAGCGGTCCGGCTGCATCCAGGCCTTGCAGTTCAGGCGTTGGGAAAGGTCGTCGAGCAGTCGGAGCAGTGCCTGCTCGCCGGCCTGCTTGTGCCCGCGTCCAACGGTGAACGGCACGAGCTTCCCGCTGAGGCCGGAGGCGCAGTTGAACGTTTGCTGACGCACGACGGTGTTGCCCGACGTGTCCGCTTCGACGTGGAACCGGCCGCACCACCACCACTCGCCGCGGGCTTGAATCCAGCCGGCGTCGTGGTCGACTTCGATCGTCAACGAGACGCCGGTAACGCTGGCCCGGAACACCTCCGGGCCGCCGGAGACCACCACCCGGCGATCACCTTGTCCGCCCAGGACCAGCGGCACATCAGCCCCGCTGAACTCGCCGGTGCTGACGGCTAACACGAGCTGCCGCACCCGGCCGACGGGAGCGGCGACCACACCGCGGTGCTCTGACAACATCGGACCCGGATCCTGAAATGTCATGGTTCCATCGTGAACCGTCGAGGCAAGCGGCAGCCACCCGATGAACACCGACACCATCGGCCGGATCGCCACCAGCGGTGCGATCACCGATCGGGCACGTGCGCCCAGACGGCACCTTCCGCCACTACGACCTGCCGACCCCGGCCTCCGAAGCCCACGGGATCGTTGTCGGCCCCGACGGCACCGTCTGGTCGGCCCTGGAGACCGGCTCGGCCGCCCGCCTCACTCGCCCGCCACCCACGCGTGCCGTTCCACCCGCCGCTGCCACGACAGACGAGCCGTGACAGGGATGAGCTGAAGCTTGACGAGATCAAACGGCGGTGCGCAATAGTGATCGGATGAGTTTCGGCAGTCTCGCGGTGGTTAGCGCGGTCGCGCTGCTGGGGCCGCTGCTGGCGTTGCCGCAGCGCTGGCACCTGCCGGTCGTGCTCGGGCAGCTCGTCGCCGGAGCGGCGGTCGGGCGGACCGGCGCGGGCATCATCGACGCCCGGGACGGCACGTTCACATTCCTGGCGAACATCGGCTTCGCGCTGGTGATGTTCGTGGCCGGGACGCACGTGCCGGTGCGCGACCTGCGCCTGCACGGCGCCCTGCGGATCGGCTTCGCGCGCGTGGCGGGCGTCGCGGCGCTCGCGTGCATTCCCGCGGTACTCCTCGGGAATGTCTTCTTCCACACCGGGCATGCGGCGCTCTACGCGGTGCTGATGGCGTCGTCCTCGGCCGCGCTGATCCTGCCGATCGTCGATGGCCTCGGCCTGTCGGGCGGCGCGGTGCTGCAGCTGCTGCCGCAGGTCGCGCTCGCCGACGCCGTGTGCATCGTGGCCCTGCCGCTCGCGATCGACCCGCGCCACGCCGGCCGGGCGGCACTCGGCGCCGGCCTGGTCCTCGCGGCAACGGCGGTGCTGTACGTGCTGCTGCGGTGGCTCGAAGCATCTGGCCTGCGCAAACGGGTCCACCGGGTGTCCGAGCGGCGCAAGTTCGCCATCGAGATGCGCGTCAACCTCGTCATCCTGTTTGCGCTCGCGGCGCTTGCGCAGGCGGCACACGTCTCGGTCCTGCTCGCGGGCTTCTGCTTCGGGCTGGCGGTCGCGGCCGTCGGCGAACCGCGGCGGCTGGCCCGGCAGCTGTTCGCGCTGACCGAAGGGTTCCTGGGCCCGCTGTTCTTCGTCTGGCTGGGCGCGACGCTCGACGTGCGGGCGCTCGCCGAGGATCTCCGGTCGGCGGTACTGGCCGTAGCGCTCGGCCTGGGTGCGGTCCTGGTCCACGTGGCGATGCGGCTGACCGGCCAGCCGATCGCGTACGGCGGCCTGGCCGCGGCGCAGCTCGGCGTCCCCGTCGCCGCGGCGACGCTGGGCACACAGCTCGGGCTGCTGCGTCCGGCCGAGGCCGCCGCCCTGATCCTCGCCGCGATCCTCACGATCGCCGTGGCCGTGTGGTCCGCCGCCGCCGCGTCGCGTGCGGCAGCCCCGACGCCGTAGCGTAACTGCCGCCCGGCAAGAGGGCGGCCGGTGCGGCGAGCCGAGCAGCCCGGTCCGAGTCGGCCGGTCGGGCCGGCGCAAACATCGTCCGAACCGGGGTGACGAGGTGGGCCGTGACCCACGCTACTGCGCGGACATGACCTCGTAGAGGTTGCCGGTCGCGTCGCGGAAGAAGAGGCCGCGGGGACACAGGGGGTGGTCGATCCGGCCGTTGTCCGGGGTTGTCGGGCCGTTGCCGAAGGGGACGCCGCGGTCCGTGATTCTCGCGTGGATGTCGTCGAACGTCTCGCCGTCCACGGCGAAGGCCAGGTGGTGGCCCTCCGGGTCCAGGACGGTCATGAAGTCCAGGGTCAACGTCTCGTTGACGCGCACGGGACGAAAATGGCCGGTGCGGCCGGACGGGGGCAGCAGTTCGAAGCCCATGATGCCGGCCAGGAACCCTGCGGCCTCGGCGTTGTCGAGGGCCGGAACGATCGTGTGGTTCAGGGTGACGGTCATGCATCCACGCTACGGAGTGAGGACTCACTCCGTCAAGACGGTGAGGGATCCTGTGCCGGGTCGGCTCGCCGGAAGGAACCTTAAAACAGCAGCTCAGTACCTTAATTTAAGTCGTGCATTGACTTGCCTCGGGTGGCGGCATAGCCTCCGGTAGATCTGTTAACAGTCTTGACAGATTCGACCCCTGCCGTCACCCACGCGGTCGGCCGGGGACTGCTCCCGCCCGACACGCGGACCACCCCCAACCAGAAGGTCCGGGTGCGGGCGCCGCCCAGAAAGGGAGCCGCACGTGACACCCTCAACCACCGCCCGGCGCTGGCCTCGTCGCCGCGTCGGGTTCGCCATCGCCGCGACGGTCGCCACCGTCGTCGGCGTGACCGTCGTCGGTATGACGGCGGCCTCGGCCGCTTCCAGTGGGCCGATCACCGGGTTCGGCGGTAAGTGCGTCGACGTTGCCGGGGCCAGTTCGGCCAACG
>NZ_JBFAZW010000091.1:0-44620 GCF_040682015.1 Dactylosporangium sp. NPDC051485 | reverse complement strand
CCTGCCTAACGCCATCCCAGCAAACTACCCGAAATAGATCCAAAACGATGGCCGCCACGCCAGTGGCGGCCATCGTTTAACACCAGTCACCTAGCAGTCGCACGACACCGCGTGGCGCGGGGCGGTGAGCTCGTCGGCGGGCCTGCTGTCCCGGCCCGCCGAGGTCTCGAACTCGAAGCCCTCGCGCACCCAGTACTCGTAGCCGCCGAGCATCTCGCGGACCCGGTAGCCGAGCTTCGCGAACTCCAGCGCCGCGCGGGTGGCGCCGTTGCAGCCGGGGCCCCAGCAGTACGTGACGACCGCCGCGCCGGGCGGGATCGCCCCGGCGGCGCGCGCCGCGATGTCGGCCGTGGGCAGGTGCACCGCGCCCGGGATGTGCCCCTGCGCCCACGCCTGCGCGCCGCGCGAGTCGACCACGACGAGGTCCGTCGCCCCGGCGGTCATGGCCGCGTGCACGTCGCTGACGTCGGTCTCGAAGGCGAGGCGGGCGGTGAAGTGCTCGATGGCGTTCGTCGTCATGCGGTCCAGCATGATCCGGCCACGGTACGGCGGGACAGTGGCGAAAACGCCGCTGTCCGCTAACATTTCGCCATGCGCGTCGCCGTCCTCGCCTTCGCGGGGATGTCCCTGTTCGAGACCGGGATCGTCACCGAGGTCTTCGGGCTCCCGCGGCCCGAACTCGACGTCCCGTGGTATCGGCTGCGCATCTGCGTCCCGGGCCGGGCCCCCGTGCCGGTCGTCGGCGGCGCGGTCCTGCACCCCGAGGGCGACCTCACCGACCTGGTCGCCGCCGACACGGTCATCGTCCCCGGGGTGACGAGCGTGCACGCGGACCCGGCCCCGGAGGTGCTCGACGCGCTGCGGGCCGCCCATGCCCGGGGCGCGCGGATCGTGTCCATCTGCTCGGGGGCGTTCGCGCTGGCCGCGGCGGGGCTGCTGGAGGGGCGCCGGGCGACCACGCACTGGCGTTATGCGGACCGATTCCGGGCGCGCTTCCCCGGCGTACCGCTGGATCCCTCGGTCTTGTACATCGCCGAAGGCGACGTCTGGACCAGCGCCGGGAGCGCCGCCGGGATCGACCTGTGCCTCCACGTCGTGCGGACGGACCATGGCGCGGCGATCGCCAACTCGGTCGCCCGGCGGCTGGTGGTGCAGCCGCACCGGGACGGGGGACAGGCGCAGTTCATCGAGGCGCCGGTGCCCGCGGAGGCCTCCGACGATCGGATCGCGGCGTCGCTGAGCTGGGCGCTGGCGCACCTCGCCGAGCCGCTGACGCTGCCGGTGCTGGCGCGGCAGGCGCACATGTCGCCGCGGACGTACCTGCGGCACTTCACGCGGGCGACGGGGACCAGCCCGATCAAGTGGCTGCTGCGCCAGCGGATCCAGGCGAGCCTGGCGCTGCTGGAGACGACCGGCTCGTCGATCGAGCAGATCTCCGCCGCGGTCGGGTTCGACAGCCCGGTGACCTTCCGCCACCACTTCGCGGCGTCGATGAGCACCTCGCCGTCGGCCTACCGCCAGGCGTTCCGCCGCGGGGGCGCCTGAGTCCGGACAGGGCTCGTCAGACCCGTTCGGCCAGGGGGCGGGCGTCCCAGCGCCATGAGGCGCGCACGGCGTGGCCCGGCAGCTCGCCGCGGCCCGTCGCCCAGAGCAGCGCCGGCCACGGCTCGGCGCCCTCCGGCAGGCCGGTGAAGAGCCGGTCCAGCACCTGCCGGCACAGCTCGGCCGGCGGGTTCCATGGCCGCTCGACCGTCCCGGCCACGTCCCAGGCGTGGACCAGCACCTCGAGCACGCCCATCGCGGCGAAGCCCTCCGGGTCGCTCAGGCCGTCCGGGTGCCAGCCGCGACGGGCCGGCGGGGCGGCGTCGACGACCGCGGCGAGCATGGCGCCGCAGGCGTCCAACGCGCGCAGCAGGCCCAGCGTGCCGGCCTTGTGCTCGACGAAGACGGTGCTGTTCGGGCCGCCCTCGCGCAGGGCCCGCCAGGCGAACGGCAGGTACGACTCCTGCGGGGCGTCGGCCGCGGCGATCTGGCCGGCGTAGGCGAAAAGGTCGTCGGCCATGTGTTCCATGGTCTCCCAGCACGACCACGACAGGGTGCCGGCCGGGCGATCCCAGCCGTCGTCGGGCACGTCGCCGAAGGCCGCGCGGACCAGGGCGACCGAGGCCAGCACGTCGGATCCGTTGAGGGTCACGGGACCGACGCTAGCAAAACCGGCGCTAACAAACCGGCCCGGCGTACAACTGCCGGACGACGGCCTCGATGTCGGGCTCCTCGATGGTGAGGTCGTGCACCTGGGCCGAGGCGGCGACCGCGGACAGGATCGCGGCCACCGTGGTCGTGCCAGGGGCGAACGACAGGCGCTGGCGCAGCCCGCCGGCCTCGACCCCGACCAGCCGCGTGCCGGGGACCGCGTCCAGCGGTCCGGCCGGTTCGGCGAGGTCCAGGACCAGGATCCGCTCGGCGCCGACCTGGCGGGCCAGGCCGTCGAGCGTGCCGTCGAAGGCGAGCCGGCCGTGGTCGACGAGCAGGATCCGCTCGGTGAGCTTGCGCACGTCGCCCATGTCGTGGGTGGCCAGCAGCAGGCTGGTCCCGAACGCGGCGCGCTGCTCGACCAGGAACGCCCGCAGCCGCTCCTTGCTCAGCACGTCGAGGCCGATCGTCGGCTCGTCCAGGATCAGCAGTTCGGGCGAGTGCAGCAGGGCGGCCGCGACCTCGCCGCGGATGCGCTGGCCCAGCGACAGCTGGCGCACCGGGGTGTCCAGAAAGGACGCCAGGTCGAGCCGCTGCGACAGCTCGGCCAGGCGCGGGCGGGGATCGAGGCGGTGGATCGCGCCAAGCGCGCGGAACGAGTCGCGCAGCGGGAGGTCCCACCACAGCTGGCTGCGCTGGCCGAAGACCACGCCGATGCGCCGGGCCAGGCGGCGGCGCTGGCGCATGGGGTCCAGTCCGCAGGTGCGCACCGTGCCCGCCGTCGGGCGCAGGATCCCGGTCAGCATCTTGATGGTGGTGGACTTGCCGGCGCCGTTCGCGCCGATGTACCCGACGGCGGCGCCCCGGTCGATGCCGAACGTCAGCCCGTCGACCGCGACGGTGCGTTTGAACACGCGGCGCAGCCCGTCGACCTCGATGATCATGATCCCGTCCCCGCGTAGTGGCGCAGCCCGGACCGCCAGCCCAGCAGCGCAACGGTCCACGCGCCGGCCGCGGCCAGCGGCGTGCACCAGCCGATCCACAGTGGAACTCCCGGCGTCGGCAGCCGCAGCAGCGTGGCCGCCGGCAGGTAGGCGACGAACGCCGACGGCACCACGAACGTGAACAGCGTCCGCAGTGGCGCCGGGTAGATGCCGGCCGGGAACTGCGACGCGTACTGTCCGCCGTAGACGAACGAGGCGGTCGCCTCGGCGCCGTCGACCAGCCAGAACTGCACGGCCGCGGCCGTGGTGAACAGCGCGGCGAAGATGGCCGCGCCGCACAGCACGGTCACGACCAGCAACCCCACGTCCGCCGGGGTCCAGCGGATCCCGATCCGGGCCAGCACCGCCGCGGCCAAGACGGTCCCCGCAGCGGTACGACCCAGTCGTCGCAACGACAGCTCGGCGAACACGAGCTGGGGCAGGACCGGCAGGGGGCGCAGCAGGAAGGCGTCGAAGCGCCCGGAGCGCAGGTACGCCGGCAGCGTGTCGAGGTGGCCGAAGACCAGGTCGGCGAGGCTGAACGACACGTGACCGAGCGCGAAGACCAGCAGGGCGGCCCGGAACGTGAGCCCGCCCAGCGCCGGCACGTTGGCGAACACGACGTACATCTCGCCGACGCCGGTGACGGTCGCGCCGACGCTGGCGAGCAGCTCGATGGCGAACGACCCGCGGTACGTGGTCTGCGCCCGCACGTGCAGCCGGGCCAGCATCAGGTAGGGCTCAGCCACCCTGGACCACCAGCTTCCGGGCGCCCAGCGCGAAGCCGGCCCGGCCCAGCACCAGCAGCCCGGCGAGCCAGAGCGCCTGCACGGCCACGGTCTGCCAGCCGGCCCGGCCCATGAGTACGTCGATCGGGGCCTGCAGCATCGAGGGGAACGGCGTCGCCGCGGCCAGCGCGGCCAGCCAGCCCGGGAACCAGTGCACGGGCACGATCAGGCCGCACAGGATGTTGGCGAGGACGAGGTACAGCGTCATCGGCCCCCGCAGGTCCAGCAGCCAGAACGCGCTCAGGTTGACCAGCCACCGGCAGCCGAACGAGACCGCCGTGCCCAGCGCCACGCTGAGCAGGCCCAGCGCGTAGGTGCCCGGTGTGCGGGGGAGGGACACGCCGGTGACCAGCGCGCCGATCGCCAGCTGGGGCAGGCCGCGGGGCAGCAGGGTGAAAGCGGCCCGGCCGAGGTCGGAGGCGAGGTAGGACAGCATCGGGTCGGCCGGGCGGGCCAGGTCGATCGCGACGTCGCCGGTGCGGATGCGCTCGGCCAGCTCGCTCCAGGTGAACAGGTTGATCGAGGCGATGAGCGCCTGGCCCAGCCACACGTACGTGGCCGCGGTGACCCGGTCGTAGCCGGCGAGGGCGCCGCCGGCCGTGCCGACCACGGCCATGAGCACCGAGGCCCGGATGAGCCCGAAGACGGAGTTGGTGAACGCGCCGGCGACGGCCGCCGTCCGATACGCCGACCAACGGCGGAAGCCCAGCACGAACAGCGTCGCGTACATCGTCGTCGGCTCCCCGGGTGCTCGCGGCGGCCCGGATACGCTATCGGCTCACGCCGCGGCGGTCACCGGAATTTCGCCGGGGCGGCCTCGCCGGCCCGTCGAGGAGGCTCGGCGGGTCCGGCTCGGTTACCCGTGGTGGGAGCGCGAGGGCTTCGGCGGGAGCGGCACCTTCGGCGTGGTCGGCTGCCCTTCCGGGTTGGTCGGCGCGGTGGTGACCGGCTTGCCGGCGGTCTTGGTCGGCTTGGCCGTCGTGGTGCTCCCGCCGTGGTCGCCCAGGTCGGTCGCCATCGGCCAGGACTGGGTCGGCTCGGGCGAGACCGTCGGCGACGGCTCCGTGCTGAGCTGCGACGAGGCCGGGGCGGGCGACTCCGGGTTGGCCACGGCCGGGGTGTCGCCACCGCCGCCGGTGCTCAGGGCCGCCACCACCAGGCCGACGATGAGCAGCAGGGCCAGACCGCCGCTGCCCACCAGTATCTTGGTCCTGCGGTCCATCGAGGCCGGGGCCTCGTCCTCTTCGGGCTCGGGCCGCACCGGCAGGGGCATCTCGCCGGTGTACTCCCCGTAGATGAACCGTGGCAGTCCGTCCCGGGTGACGTCATCCTCGTTCATGGGCCCGCCCTACTTGTCCAGCACGCCGGCGCAGTCGACCGTAATTGGGCGAGGTGACCTCGGCCCGGAACTCGACCGTGCGCTTCGGCCGGTCCTTTCCCGTGACGGGGAGAGCGCGGAGGGTGATGATGCCGGCGACATGGCGTTGCCGGTCCATCACGGCTCGCCGGTCGCTGGGCACGGAGGCATCGTAGACGAACACGAAGGGTTTTCTGCTACCTGGTGCAGTTGTTCGTCATCGTGCTCGTATCGCCCGCGGTGGCCGGGCTGGTCACGTTGAGTGCGAACTGCACGCTGCTCCGATGGCTGTCGATTCTCACCCGGTACGTCGTGCTGTACTTGCCCCCGGCCGCCGTCACGGTCTGGGTCCCGTGCCCGGTGGCCGCGTAGGTGATCGCCGCGTTCGCCGGCGTCGCGGTGATCGTGATCGTCACGTCGATGTCGAGGCCGTTGCCCCCGCAGGGGCCGGTGTACGTCGCCGGGTTCGTGGTGATCTCGGCCGACAGGATCGCCGGCTTCTCGGTGCTCGGGCTCGGGCTGGTCGTCTTCGTCCGGGTCGACCTGGGCGCCGGGCTCTTGACGGAAGGGCTGGGCGAGGTGGACGGGCCGGGCAGGGGCGGCGCGTCGGCCGGCACCGGCGAGGTCGGGTCGTCGGACGGGCTCGAGCTGGGGGAGGCCGAAGCGGCCACGTGCTCGGCCGGCGCGGGGGCGTTCTCGTGGCCGAGGGTTCCGATCGCGACCAGAATGGCCAGCACGCCGGCGCCGACGAGGGCCGCGGTCTTCGGCTCCGACCACCGCCGCTTGCGGGGCGCCTCGGCCGGTGCCGCGGCCCCCGCCGCGGGCTGTTCCTGTGCTGCGGGCGCGGTCGCGGGCTGTGCCTGGGCCGAGGGCGTGCCCGTGGGTGGCGCCTGAGTTGAGGGCGCGGCCGTGGCTGCGGCCCAGGGCGTTGGCTCCGCGGCGGTCGAAGGCTCGGCCGGGGGCGGTGGTCCCACCGGTGGTGTGGACTCGGCCGCAGGGGTTTCGAGCGGCTCGTCGCCGGGCGCCGGATCCGGCAACTGCGATTCGGGCGCGAGATCCGGCGTTTCCGCCGCCGGTGCAGGAGCCGGATCGGAAGGGGAAGGCTCATGCGGTACGGATGCCGGGTCTTGACCTTCGAGTGCGGCCCGTGCCGCCGCCAGCGAGGGCCGGGCCCGCGGATCGCCGTCGGTGAGGGACTTGATCACGGCCGTCAGCGCCGGGTCGTCCGAGTCGGTGGCGAAGGCCAGCGTCGCGCCGAGCGAGAACAGGTCGGCGGCCGGCCCTCCGTCGCCGGTGAGGCGGCGCTCGGGCGCGACGTACGCGGGGTCGCCCAGCGGTACCCCGTCGCCGAGCGTGGCGGCGAGGGCGAAATCCGTGAGCAGCGGCGTGCCGTCGGCGCGGATCATGACGTTGGCCGGCTTCACGTCGCCGTGCACCACTCCGGCGGCGTGGGCGGCCTCCAGGGCGTCGAGCAGCGCCAGGCCCACCGCGCCGGCGTCGGCCGGGGCGAGCGGGCCACCGGTGCGGACCCGGTCGATGAGGGACTCGCCCTCGACCAGCTCCATGATCACCCATGGCAGGCCCTCGTCGATCACCACGTCGAGCACCGGCAGGACGTTCGGGTGCTCGAGCCGCGCTGCGGCGCGGGCCTCGCGGATCGCCCGGGTGGTCAGCGCGGCGCGCTCCTCGCCCTCGAGGGCCTCCGGCAGCCGCACCTCCTTGATCGCGACCATGCGCTGCCGGCGCAGGTCGCGGGCGCGCCACACGATGCCCACCCCGCCCGCGCCGATCGCGTAGTCGAGCCGGTACCGGTCCGCCAGCGTCTTCAAAGATCCCGCCCAATCGGATCGCTCTTCGGTATTGCCCCGCAAAGGGACATCCCAGCACGCCCGCGCCCGGTCTGGTGGTCGGTTGAACGGACGATTCACTCTGCCGTATAGGCTCCCGAAAGTCGAAATCCCTCGATGTGGCGCCTGCTCTGCGGCTGCCGTCGTTGCGCGTCCAACCCGCTGGATCGACGGATATTCCCCGGGCGCCGCGCGACGCCCGGGGAATATGCCCGGATTCAGCGCAGCGCCGGGAAACCGCCCAGCGTCTGCTGCGACGCCTCGGCCTTGACCTGCTCGGCGGCGGCCTGGACCGAGCCGGCTGCGGCCACCCGCTCGACCAGCGCGGCCACCACCTTCGGCGCGGCGAATGAGGTGCCGCTCCACGCCGCCCAGCCCGAGGGGAAGGTCGGGTGGTTGATGAACGTGCTCACCACGTCCTCGCCGGGGGCGAGCAGGGTCACCCACGCGCCCCGGTTGCTCCACGAGCACACGTCGTTGCCGTCGTGCGCGGCCACGGCGAGGACCCGCCCGGCCCACGGGGCGTTGCCGGCCGCGAAGGCCGCCGGCCAGAACGGGCGGTCGTGGATGGCGTCGTTACCCGCCGCCGCGACGACGATCCGGCCCGGCTCGGACAGGAAGGTGCCCAGCGCCGCGGCCAGCACCGCCGGCGGCTGGTCGCCGACGCAGAAGCCGCCGAGCGACAGGTTCAGCACGTCGACGTCGGTGAGCGCGCCGATCGCGGCGGCGAGGTCCGCCTCGGTGCACACCCCGAAGGTGTCCAGGACCTTGACGATGCGGACCTGGGCGGCGTCGGTGCTCTGCACCACCACGCCGGCGATGAAGTTGGCGTGGCCCACGTCAGAGTCGAGCTCGCCGTCGCCGTCGCCGTCGAGCACGGTCTCCCGGTTCTCCGCGGTGGCGGAGTAGCAGCCGGCCGGCAGCGGGCTGTCGACCCACACGCCGGTGTCCATCACGACCACCTTGACGGAGGATGCGCCGGTGGCCGAAGGGGCGAGCTTGGCCGGCGGGGCGTCGGCCGACACCGGCGGACCGTAGG
Source organism: Dactylosporangium sp. NPDC051485 (assembly GCF_040682015.1). NCBI lineage: Bacteria > Bacillati > Actinomycetota > Actinomycetes > Micromonosporales > Micromonosporaceae > Dactylosporangium > Dactylosporangium sp. NPDC051485. The sequence goes on along the minus strand of NZ_JBFAZW010000091.1, from coordinate 36,413 downwards.
GGCCGCCGTGCTCGTACGGGGTGGACAGGAACACGTGGTTCGGGCCGACCACGGCGCCCGGCAGCTGGGCGCGCAGCTGGCGCACGGCCGTGCTGACGTCCAAGCCCCGGGTCTTGAGCCGGCGCAGGCCGCCGCGCGGCTCGTCCTCCTGGATCTCGCTGGAGCGGTGGCCGAGGCCGGTCAGGGTCCGGTGCGCGGCGGCGGTGCCGTGGTCGGAGACGAGGATCTCATCGGCGACGAACCGCACCGGGCGGCCGGACTGTACTTCGGTGCGCAACCAGGGCAGATTGGACAGGCGCGCGGCGCGGACCTGCTCCCACCGCCGCTGACGATCGTTCGGTACGGACATCGAGTGCTCCCCCAATAAGGATCAACAATGAGGCCGGTGACATGAGTCGCGCTCCGGACCCCGTGATACACATCAGAGCCTTTGGCAGGATGCAACCATGACGGCCGCGTCCGTGCTCCCCGCCGCCGACGAAGACCTGGCGCAGCGGCTGCTCCCGATTGTCATGGCCAACCCCGGCAAGGCCAAGCATCTGGCCGAGGCGGCGCTGCTCGATGCCCGGCGCGACGCCGACCCGGCCTGCGAGGCGGTGGCCCTGCGCGCGCTGGGCCTGGTCGCGCAGGCCCAGCACGACGCGGCCGCCGCGGCGGCCCACCTCAAGGCGTCGATGAGCGTGGCGCGCCGGCACGGCCTGCGGGTGCACGAGGCCGAGGCGCGGATGAGCCATGCGCTGATCCTGGACGACCTCGGCCGGCCCAGCGCCGCGCTCAAGGAGGTCGACCGCGCGGTGGCGGAGCTGCACGGCCCCCGCCGGTCCCGGGCCATCATGCAGCGGGCGCTGATCCTGCGGCGGCTGGGCTTCGACCGGCAGGCGATGGAGTTGTACCGCGGGGCCCTGCGCGCGTTCCGGGAGTCCGGCGACCAGGTGTGGGAGGCCCGCACCCTGACGAACCGGGGTGTTCTGCACGGTTTCCGCGGCAACCTGAAGCAGGCCGAGGTCGACCTGCGGGCCGCGCAGGCGCTCTACAACCGGCTCGGCATGGCCACCGCCGCCGCCCAGGTCGAGCACAATCTTGGCTTCGTCGCGGCGCAGGCGGGCGACGTGCCCACCGCCCTGGCCCGCTACGACCGCGCCCACGACCGGCTCTACAGCACCGGCGTCGCCGCGGTGGGCCTGCTCGACCGGGCCGACCTGCTGCTGTCGGTGCGGCTGCTGCCCGAGGCCGAGACCGCGATCCGGGCCGCCATCGACGCCTGCACCGACGGCCACCTCGACTCGGTGCTCGGCCAGGCCCAGCTCATGCTCGCCCGGCACGGCCTGGCCGCCGGCGCCCCCGCCGAGTCGAGGGCGGCGGCCGCCGCCGCGCGGCGGGAGTTCCAGCGGCAGGGGCGCAGCGTCTGGAGCGCCCGCGCCCGGGTCGCCGAGATCGCCGCCGTGGTCGCCCTCGGCCGGGCCAACCGCGGCACCCTGCGGGAGCTGCGTTCGGTCGCCGCGCACCTGCTCGAGGCCGGATGGCTGCAGCCCGGCTGGGACGCGCTGCTCGACGCCGCCCAGCTGGCCGTCGACCTCGGCGAGCTCTACATCGCCCGCGAGCTGCTCACCGAGGCGGGCGGTGCGGCCAAGCTCGGCCCGGCGCCGCTGCGGGTGCGCTGGTGGCACATCCGGGCCCGGCTGGAGCTGGCCTCCGGGGCGGTTGCCGAGTCCGTCCGGGCCGCCACCTCCGGGCTGCGGCAGGCCGACGCCTACCGGGCCAGCCTCGGCGCCACCGAGCTGCGGGTGCGCGGCAGCGCGGAGACGGCCGCCCTGGCCGGCCTGCGGCTGCGGCTGGCCCTCGTGCACGGCGGGCCGGCCACCGCGCTGAGCTGGGCGCAGCGCTGCCGGGCGGCGGCGCTCACCCTGCCGCCGGCGAAGCCCTCGTCCGACCCGGTCGTGGCCCGGCACCTCACCGAGCTGCGGCGCATCAACGGCGAGCTGGTGGCGGCCCCGACCGGCCAGCAGCGCGCCGGCCGTCTCATGCGCCGGCAGCGGGTGCTGGAGGCCGAGATCCGCCGCCGCTCGTGGCGGGCGCCCGGCTCCGGGCCCAACGCCGTGGAGTTCTCCCTCCCCACGCTTGCGGGGGCCCTCGGCGAGCGGGTGCTGGTCGAGCTGCTGGACCTCGACGGGCGCCTGCACGCGCTGGTGGTGCGGGGGCGCAAGGTCACGCATCGCATCATCGGCGAGATCGACGCCGTGCGGGCCGAGCTGGAGTCGCTGCGGTTCGCCCTGCACAACCAGGTGCTGGGCCACGGGGCGGGCGGCGAGCGGCTCGAGCGGCGGGCCGAGCGGCTCGACCTTCTGCTGATGGGCCCGCTCGCCGACCTGCTCGGCGACGGTCCCCTGGTCCTGGTGCCGACCGGGGCGCTGCACGCGCTGCCCTGGGGCATGCTGCCCCGGCTGCGCGGGCGGTCGCTGTGCGTCGCGCCGTCCGCGACGATCTGGCTGCGCTGCGCCACCGTGCCGGCCGTCGACGGGCAGCTCGTCCTGGTCGGCGCGCCCTCCGCGCAGCAGGCGGCCGACGAGGTCCGCGGGATCGCCGCCGAGCGGCCGGGCGCCGCGGTGCTGGCCGGCGACCAGGCACGGGTGGCACCGGCGCTGGCCGCGCTGGACGGCGCGGCGGTCGGGCACATCGCGTCGCACGGGGAGTTCCGCTCGGACAACCCGCTCTTCTCGTTCCTGATGCTCGCCGACGGGCCGCTCACGGTGTACGACCTGACCGCGCTGCGCCGGCCGCCGGCCCTGCTCGTGCTGTCCGGATGCGACACCGGGCTGGCCGCGGTGCACCCCGGCGACGAGCTGATGGGCCTGGTCGCGGCGCTGCTGAACATGGGGACGGCGACCGTGATCGCGTCCACCGGGCCGGTCGACGACGGGGCCACCCGGCACCTCATGCACGCCTTCTACGGCCACCTGAGCACCGGCCTCGGCCCGGCCGCCGCGCTCGCCGCCGCGCAGGCCTCGGCGGACCAGCGTGACCGCGCGAGCACGGACAGTTTCGTCTGCTTCGGCGCCGGATGATCGCTCTCGGTCTTGCCGCCGCCCGTCCGAGGTGGTCGATGTGCTGCAAGGTGCGGGGCTGTGTCGGTTCGCCACTGCCGAGGCGCCGACTGGGCTGCGGCGCTGTGTTGGTTCGTCGTTGCTGAGGCGCCCGGGGCGCGGCGCTGTGTTGGTTCGTTGCCGCTGAGGCGCCCGGGGTGCGGGGCGTCCGTCGTGTTGGCTCGTTGCTGTTGAGGTCCGTGACTGCCGCCAATCGGACATATGTGAACCGGCGCCCGCGGGCGTGCGTGGCCCGCGGTATGCGCATCCTCTTCAGCGCGTGCCCGCTACCCGGACATATCACCACCATCCTCCCGCTCGCGCTCGCGGCCCGCGCGGCGGGGCACGACGTGGCGGTGGCGACCGGGGCGGGCGTCGTGCCCCAGGTGCGGCGCCACCGCATCGAGGCGTGGGCGGTGGGGCCCGCGCAGTCCGAGCTGGCCGGCGGGGGCACGGCCGCCCAGCGGGCCGCCTTCTTCGCGCACTCGGCCGCCCGGCGGGCCGAGGACCTGGTGCCCCGGGCCGCCCGCTGGGCACCCGATCTCGTCGTATCGGAGACCGCCGAGGTCGCCGGGTCCGTCGCGGCGGCGGTCACGGGCGCCCGCCACGTGGTGCACGGGCTCGGGGTCATGCCGCCGATCGGGGTCTGGGACGCGTACGCGATGCACGTCGACTCCCTCCTCGCCCGCTGGGGCGGCGAAGGATCGGCCGAGGTGGTGCGCGCGGCCACCTACCTGGACGTCTGCCCGCCGGCGCTGCGCCGGGACGGGGAGCGGATCTGGGGCAACTCGCTGGACCTGCGGCCCACGACGGCGCCCGAGGGAGGGGCTCCGGCGGGGATCGGCGACCTGCCGTACCGCGACACGATCTTCGTGCGTCCCGGCACCCCGGGGGACGGCCGCGCAGTGCTGGCGGCGCTGGGCGACCTGCCGGCCAACGTCGTCGTGTCCGCCGATCCGGGGCGCTACGGGCCGCAGCCCGGCCACGTGCTGATCTCGCCGGACGTTTCCCTCGCATCGGTACTCCCGCGAAGCCGCGCCGTCATCTCGCCCGGCGGCCCGGGGATCGCGCTCGCCGCGCTCGCCTACGGCCTCCCGCAGCTGGTGCTCTCCCTGGAGACGGGCCACGCGGAGGCGGGGGAGGACGCGGTCACGCACGCCGGGGCCGCGCTGACGGTCCCCGCGCTCGGACCGCTCGCCATCGAGCGGGCGGTCCGCCGGTGCGTGCCGCGGCTGCTCGAGGACCCGGCGTTCGCCGACTCGGCCGCCTGGGTCCAGGTGGAGATCGCCGCCATGTCCTCGCCCGACGCGATCGTGCGGGCGCTCACCGCCGAGGGGGTACCGGCCCTGCGGTGACGCCATGCGTGCAACCCTCCATTCACCCCTCCATTCACCCCTACATTCACCCCTACATTCACCGTTAAATCGTGAAATGTCCGATAAGTCGCGGCGCGCCAGCGCCCGACTTATCGTGACCAGCGACAGGCTCGGAAAGCACCGTCATCGATGCGCCGAATAGGAGAGCGCTCTCCCAATCGATTCCCTTCAAGGCCTTGACAGTCGCCCTCGCCAAGGAGAACTCTTCAGAGAGCGCTCTCTCACCCGAAGGGCGCTTGTCCTCTCCGCCAAGAGGTCTTGATGCTCGCTGTCCTGAAACGGGCCAGGGTTCTGGCGCCGCTCGTCGTGGCCGGGCTCGTCGCCGGCTACCTCACCGTTACCGCGCTCACCGCCTCCGCGGCCACCCAACTGCTCTCGCAAGGCAAGCCGGCCACCGCGTCGTCGACCGAGAACGCCGGCAGCCCCGCCTCTGCCGCGTTCGACGGCGACGCCGGGACCCGCTGGTCCAGCGCCTTCTCCGACCCCCAGTGGATCCAGGTCGATCTGGGGGCGAGCGCGACGATCAGCCAGGTCCAGCTGCAGTGGGAGACCGCGTACGCGACCGCCTTCCAGATCCAGGTCTCCGCCGACGCGGCCGCCTGGACCACGATCTACTCGACGACCACCGGCACCGGCGGCAACCAGACGCTGAACGTGACCGGGTCGGGTCGTTACGTGCGGCTCTACGGCACGGCACGGGCCACGCAGTACGGCTACTCGCTGTGGGAGTTCCAGGTGTACGGCGACACCGGTACCGGCACCGGCGCCTGCGGCACCACGAACGCGGCCCTGAACAAGACCGCCACGGCGTCGTCGGCGGAGAACGCCGGCACCCCGGCCGCGAGCGCGTTCGACGGCAACGCCGGGACCCGCTGGTCGAGCGCCTTCGCCGATCCACAGTGGATCCAGGTCGACCTGGGCGCGAGCGCGCAGGTCTGCCAGGTGGTGCTGCAGTGGGAGACGGCGTACGCCACGGCCTTCCAGATCCAGCTATCGGCCAACGGCACGACGTGGACCAACGCCTACTCCACGACGACCGGCACGGGCGGCACGCAGACGATCAACGTGAGCGGCACCGCCCGGTACGTGCGGATGAACGGCACGGCGCGGGCGACGGCATACGGCTACTCGCTGTGGGAGTTCGAGGTGCGCGTGATCGGCTCGGTGCCGACCACCGCGCCGCCGACCACGACCCCGCCGGCCGGCTGCCCGTGGGTCGGCTCGACGGCGCCCATCGCGACCCGGGTGAGCCAGCTGCTGAGCCGCATGACGACGGACCAGAAGATCTCGATCCTGCACGGCAACGGGGCTTCGTCGCCGTACATCGGCAACCTGAGCGGCATCCCGTCGCTGTGCATCCCCGACATGGGCTTCCAGGACGGCCCCGGCGGCGTGGGCGACGGCATGGGCGGGGTCACCCAGATGCCCTCGGCCGTGACCTCGGCGGCGACGTTCGACCCGGCGCTGGAGCAGGAGTACGGCGCGGCCGTCGGCTCCGAGTTCGCCGGCAAGGGCGCCAACGTGGCGCTCGGGCCGACGCTGAACATCGTGCGCGACCCGCGCTGGGGGCGGGCGTTCGAGACGTTCAGCGAGGACCCGTACCTCACCGGCCAGATGACCGTGGCGAACGTCCGCGGCATCCAGAGCCAGGGCGTGATGGCCCAGGCCAAGCACGCGGCCGTCTACAACCAGGAGACCAACCGCAACGGGCCGGCCGACAACGCCATCGTCGACACCCGCACGCTGCAGGAGATCTACCTGCCGGGCTTCCAGGCGGCGGTGACCCAGGGCGCGACCGCCTCGATCATGTGCGGCTACTCGACCGTGAACGGCACCTACGACTGCGACCACCCGTACCTGCTCAACACCGCGCTGTACCAGCAGGCCGGCTTCGGCGGGTTCGTCACCTCGGACTGGGGCGCGGCGCACTCGACCGTCCCGGCGGCCAACAACGGCATGACGATGGAGATGCCCGGCGGGTACTTCTACGCCGACTTCCTGCGCCAGGCCGTGGCCAACGGCCAGGTGAGCGCGGCCCAGCTGGACCTGATGGTGACCCGCGTGCTCACCCCGATGTTCGCGTTCGGCCTGTTCGACAAGCCGAAGACCGGCTCGCCGCAGGCGAACGTGAGCACGGCCGCGCACCAGGACGTGGCCCGGCGCGGCGCCGAGGAGGGCACCGTGCTGCTGAAGAACAACGGCATCCTGCCGCTGTCCACGGCCACCACCCACTCGATCGCCGTGCTCGGCGTCGACGGCGGCGCGGGCGTGCAGAGCGTCGGCGGCGGCAGCGCGACGGCCACCAGCTCGGGCACGGTCTGGCCGCTGACCGGCATCCAGAACCGGGTCCAGGGCACGGGGACGACGGTGACGTACAACGACGGCACCAACATCGCCAACGCGGTGGCCCTGGCCCGCTCGTCCGACGTGGCGATCGTCTTCGCCAGCAACAACTACGGCAACGAGGGCTCGGACCAGGCCACGATCGACCTGCCGGGCACCTACAACTCGCTGATCAGCCAGGTCGCGGCGGCCAACCCCCGCACGATCGTGGTGCTGCACACCAACTCGGCCACCACGATGCCGTGGCTGGACCAGGTGGCGGGCGTGTTCGAGGGCTTCTACGCCGGCCAGCAGGTCGGCACGGCCACGGCGGCGCTGCTCTTCGGCGACGCCAACCCGTCGGGCAAGCTGCCGGTCAGCTTCCCGAAGAGCCTGGCCGACGTGCCGGCGCGCACCGCCGCGCAGTGGCCCGGGGCGAACAACCAGGTGCAGTATTCCGAGGGCCTGAAGGTCGGCTACCGCTGGTACGACAGCCAGAACATCGCGCCGCTGTTCCCGTTCGGCTACGGCCTGTCGTACACCAGCTTCGGCTTCAGCAACCTGCAGGTAGGGGCGCTGAACAACGGCAAGGCGACGGTCACCGCGACCGTCACCAACACCGGCAGCCGGGCCGGCACCGAGGTCGTGCAGCTGTACGTCGGGGCGCCGGCGGCGGTGGGCGAGCCCCCGCGGTCGCTCAAGGGCTTCCAGCGGGTGACCCTCAACCCGGGCGCCTCGACCACGGTCACGTTCTCGGTGACGCAGAAGGACCTGGCGTACTGGAACACCGCGAGCGACGCGTGGACGACTGCGGCCGGGACGTACCAGATCTCGGTCGGCAACTCCTCGCGCAACCTGCCGCTGACCGGGAGCCTGGCCGTCACCGCGGCGACCGTGCCCGCCAACCTGCTGCCCAACCCGTACGGCATGAGCAGCCCGGTCGGCAAGGCGGTCAACTGGGCCTTCGGCGCGGCCGGGGCCACCTACACCGCCACGGGCCTGCCCGCCGGCCTGTCGATCAGCTCCGCTGGCGTCATCACGGGATCGGCGACGACGGCCGGAACGTCGACCGTGACGGTCACCGCGAGCACCGGGGCAACGGCCACCTTCGTGTGGACGACCACCCCGTAGAAAAGACCCCCTGAGGGCGGGGGAGGCGGGCCGCGCACACCAATTGGCGGAGTGCGCGGCCCGCTCTTTGTTGGAAAACCGGTTAGCGGTACTGCGCCTGGCGGCCGCCCAGCGCCTGGCCGAAGCGCGGGTCGTCCTTGGCGATCTCGACGAAGTTGCCGTCCTGCGAGACGAAGGCGCCGGAGACCGCCTGGGCGCCGCCGCGGGCCGCGAAGACGATGCCGACCACGAGCGCGACGAGCCCGACGAGGAACAGCAGCGGGCCGGCGCTGCCGTCGATGGTCGCGATGCCCACGACGATCAGCAGCAGGCCGAGGCCGAGCACGCCCAGGCCGATGCCCAGGTTGCGCGAGCGGGCCGCCTTGCACTGCTCGCACCACGGCCATGCCGCCGCGTGCACGGTCTTGCGCAGGGCCATGACCACGATCAGGTACACGATGCCGCCCAGCAGGATCAGCACGGCCGCCCACGACGGGGGCTTGGAGATGAGCCGCAGCTTCTTCATCTCCAGTGCGTGCTCGCCGTGGCGAGGGCAGACGGGCGGCAGGTGACCGGCCGCGACCTGCCCTGCGGGAATTCGGATCATGTTGAGGGACTCCCCGTCGACAAAGTTGACTGTGACGGGCGAGGGTCTCACGGCTGTCAAGGCCTTGACGTCCCTCGATCGGTCAGAGCAGGGTGGCCCGGTCGGCCGCCTCCCGGCCGGACTCCCAGCCCTCGCGGCTGTCGACCCGGCTCCCGCGCCCGCGCACCGTGCGCGGGAAGACCTTCGCCATGGTCTCGCGCACCTGCTCGTCGCGGGAACGCAGCACCGGCAGCAGGTCCGCCGCCTCGGGAGCGGCCTCGATGGCCGCCTCCGCCACCCGGGCCAGCCGCTCGCCGATGCGCACCGCGTAGGCGACCAGGAACGACTGGCGGAACGCCTTGAGCCGGGCCCGGCCGGCCTTGCCCCCGGGCGGCTCCGACTTCGCCATGGCCCGGTTCGCCTGCACCAGCAGCGAGGTGTACAGCAGGTCGACCGCGTCGATGTCCGCATCGAACCCGAACACGGTGGTGAACCCGTGGTCCGGCGACCACACGGTGTGGCAGCGGTTGGCCTCGGCGACGGCGCTGAGCAGCGACGCCTTCTCGCCCTCGTAGGGGTGGTCGACCCCGATGCGGCGGGCGAAGGGCACCACGGTCGCGTCCGGGCCGCCCCGGCCGGCCACCAGGGCCTCGTCGATCGAGTGGCGGGCGATGAGCTCCTGCGCCTTGGCCGTGTACGTCTCGGCCTCCGCCGGGTAGGAGGTCGACTCGGCCTTGGCCAGCAGCGCCCGCACCCGGTCGAGCAGCCGCACGTCGACGTGGGCGGCGCTCACCCGCCGGGGCGCGCTGCCCGGCGGCGGGACCAGCACCTCGATGGGCGGCAGCTCGGCGAGTACCCGCAGCAGCCCGAGCAGGTCGTCGATGGCCGAGATCCGGTCGTGGCGGTGCCGGGTGGCGAGCTCGGTGACGTACCGCTCGTCGGCGCCCCACCAGACCGCCGCGCCCAGCTCGTCGGCCTGGGCCAGCCAGCGCTCGTCGACGCCCTTGCGGGGAAAGCCGCGCAGGTGGGCCGCGACCGCGTCGACCAGGGCCCGGCCGAGCAGCGGCCGGTCGGTCCCGCCCCGGCGGACCACGACCCGGTGCAGCTCCACCGGCTGCCAGCCGCCCCGCAACAGCCGCCCGGCGGCCTCGGCGAGCGCGGCGAACAGCGCCGGGTCGACGTCCGCGGCCGGCGCGACGGCGAGGCGGTCGAGGCCGCCCTCGTAGTCCACCGCCCCATGGACCAGGGCGTCGATCTGGGATTTCACGGCACCAAGGCTACTTGGCCAATTCGGCGGGCTCGTAGGCGTACAGCTGGCCCTGACCGGCTAGGCCTGCGACCTGCAGCGGTTCGTTCGGGCCCGGCCGAGCTGGTAGAAAGGGCATCGTGAAGATCGTGCTCGCCGGCGGCACCGGGGCCCTCGGACGCCGGATCGCGGCCGATCTGGCCGATCGCGGCGACGACGTCGTCATCCTCACCCGCCGGGTCCGCGACGAGGTGCCCTTCCGCCAGATCCTCTGGGACGGCGCCACGGTCGAGGACTGGGCCGAGGAGCTGTCCGGCGCCGCCGTGATCAACCTCGCCGGCGAGCTGGTGGACCGCCGCCCGACCCGGGCCAACGTCGAGCTCCTGCGCGACTCCCGGGTCCGCCCCACCTGCGCCCTGGTCGAGGCGGCGGCCGTGCTGGCCGAGCCGCCGCTGGTCTGGCTGCAGGCGAGCACCCTGGCCATCTACGGCGACGCCGGCGAGCCGGAGCTGGACGAGACGGCCCCGGTGGCCGACGGCCCGGTGCAGATGGCGGGCGTGGCCCGGGCCTGGGAGTCGGCCGCCGCGCTGGCCGAGGCGGCCACCTTCCACCGCGCGATCGTCCACGAGACCCGCCAGGTCATGCTGCGCATGGGCATCGTGCTGGAGCGCGGCGCCCCGGCCCTGGACCGCCTCACCGGCCTGGTGCGGTGGGGCCTGGGCGGCCGGGTCGGCTCCGGCCGGCAGTGGGTGAGCTGGATTCACGTCGAGGACCTCCTCGCCGCCGTGCGCCACCTGCTCGACGACGCGTCGCTGTCCGGCGTCGTCCACGTCACCGGCCCTAACCCGGTGCGCAACGCCGAGCTGATGGCCGCCCTGCGCGCGATCCTGCGCCGCCCGCCGGTCCCGCCCATGCCGGCCTGGCTGGTCCGGGCCGGCGCGGTGGCGCTGCGCACCGACCCGGCGCTGGCCCTGACCGGCCGCCGCGGGGTCCCGCGGCGCCTGCTCGACGCCGGCTTCGAGTTCGCCCATCCCGACCTCGTCCCGGCGCTGCGGCACCTCCTGCTCGCGCCTTGAGCGGCAGCACCCGTCCGGGCCGAGGCATCATCCCGTGATGATCGCCGGGCAACCCCTTGCACGGGTGCGTACGATCGGCGGCGTGGCGCTGCCGATCATCGATCTCGACGAACGGGCACGGCTATGAGTGCCCCGTCGCCGCTGGACCTGTGCGTCGAGGCGCTGGCCACCGGCCGGGTGCAGGGACTCAGCGCCGACGCGCCGATCCACGCCCTGGCCGCGACCCTCGGCGCCGACTTCGCCGTGCACTCCTCCGGCGACGCCATGTACCGCGACTTCGGCACCGTCGAGTGCCACTACGAGCGCCTGGGCCCCGACGAGCCGTGGCAGGGCCGGTTCCTGGTGGTCCGGGCCGACCGGCTGCCGGCCCCGGTCCGCCTCGACGACCTGCGGGAGGAGCTGCGCCGGGTCGGTCAGAGCCTCCAGCCGCTGCCCGCCGGCCGGCACGGCGCCCCCGACACGCTGCGGGCGCCCGTCACGGGCGCGACGGCCACCGCCGAGGACGGCGTCGTGGTGGCGATCGCCGCCCCGGTCTGGCCGGTGCCGGACTCCCCGGCGCTGCCCGAGGCCCGGTGGCGGGCCGTCTGCGACAGCCTCGGCGAGCTGCTGCCGCTGACGCGCACGGAGCGGGCGGAGTGGCTGGCCGACCGGGTGCCCGACAGCGCCGAGGCCGCCGAGTGGTGGGTGGCGCTGCTGCACCCGCTCCCGGCGCTGCGGTTCCGGGACCCGCAGCGGGCGGTGGAGTGGGCCGGGCTGGAGATCTGGCTGCTGGACCGGGCGGCCGACGCGGGCGCCTGGTCGCGCGACGAGTGGGTGTGGCGGTGGATGTGGTTCGTCCGCAGCCTCACCCAGCGGGCCGCGGCCAAGCACGCCGCCGACCTGACCCGGATCAGCCTGGCGGCGCTGCCGATGACGGTGGCCCAGCTGTACGGGCTGCCGCCGGACTGGCGGGCCCTGAGCGTGCCCGACCTGAAGCGGGCGCGCACCGCCCGGGCCCTGCTCTCGGTGGCCACCGCCTACGGGGCCCGGGTGATGGGCTAGGCCGGGCGGCTGCGCTACCGCAGCTGGCTCCTGACGTCCCACATCCAGACGCCGCCGACGCCCTTGGCCGGGCCGAACAGGGTGGTCATGGTGTCCCGGGCGGGGATCCACGCCGGGACGGCCGGGACGATGACGAGCGACGTGTGCCAGTACCGCAGGTCGGCCCTCGCCTGCGCCTTCTCCTGCTCGCCGATCGGCGGCACCTTCTGCTGGTACATGACGTAGGTGAACAGGTCGTCGGTCGGGCGGGGGGCCGGGCCGACGGTCGCGTGGTGGCCCTTGACGCCCCCCTCCGGGCCGAGGAAGTACCCGTGCGACAGCGGCATCCGCTCGCCGGTCGCCGCCGCCCAGGCCATGCCGTCGTACCAGTCCCACTGCGGCAGCGGCATGACCAGCACCGTCTGGCCGGGCCCGACGTACTGCTTCCACGTCCCCGCCGTGATGAAGCTCGGCGTCGGGGGGCGGCTGACCACCTTGAGCGTCCCGGGTGCGGCCGGCACCAGCGCCACGGCCACCAGGCCGGAGATCAGCGCCCGTCGGTTGCGGCCGCTCAGCCCGGGGATCTCGGACAGCCGCTGGATGCCGATGCCCACCAGCAGCACGACCGCCCACTGGGTGACCTGCCCGAAGCGGGTCGGTAGCACAGTGTCGAACAGGGGCAGCTCGTTGAGCAGGCCGAAGGGGCCCTTGATGCCGGTGTCGACGCCGTCGTACTGCAGCGGCGAGCCCATCGCCAGCACGGCGAACCCGAGCCCGGTGACGGCCAGGCAGCGCACCCGCACGTCCCGCCACTGCCACCAGACCAGCACGATGAGCAGGATGACCAGCGACCAGCCGAAGTAGCCATGCTCCTCGGCGCCGAGGCCGAACGGTGACGGCGTGTTGAAGCGGCGCAGACGCTCGGCGATGCTGTTGCTGCCGTACGTCGTCAGCCCGAGCATGTCCATGCGGAACTTGGTCATCGTCGGCTCGCCGCCGTGGTAGCTGCCCGGCCCGAAGAACTGGTAGGAGAGCGGGTAGGCCAGGACCGCGCCGGCCGCGCCGGCGGTCACCGCCAGCCCGGCGACGAGCGGCCTGACGGTGGCCCGGATCACCGCGCGCCGCTGCAGGCCGTAGAGCGCCATGAAGGACACCATGCCCAGGGCGGCCAGGAACAGGGTCTCCTCGTTGACGAACGCCTGGTACACGACCACGGCCGCCAGCAGCAGCCCGTTGCGCACCGGGCGGCCTTCCAGCAGCTTGCAGGAGCGCCAGATCAGTAGCGGTACGGCGAACTGCGCGGCCAGGTTCGGGTGGTAGGAGATGTGCGAGGCGACCGCGGGCGCGAACCCCCCGACGAGCCCGCCCACCCACGCCGCCGTCCGGTTGGTCACCAGGTGGCGGGAGAGCAGCCAGTACCAGGACGTCGCGGTGGCCACGACGGCCAGGACCATCAGCACGTCGAAGCTCGCCTGCGCGCCGAACATCAGGGTGACGGGCGCCATCGGGATGCCCAGCCCGAGCGCGCTCGTGTTGGCCATCGCGTTGACGCCGAACGGCGCGTTGAGGTTCGCGATGAAGAGCGGGTTGCCGCCGTGCGTGACGAAGTGGGCCGCGTGCGCCAGGAACAGTTCGGCCTGGGCCCGGTCGCCCGCTTGGATCGGTACCGAGTCGCCGTGGCCGATCAGCAGCGGCGCGACGATGAACAGCATGAGCAGCAGGTACGAGGCGACCGGAAGTAGGTCGGCACGCCGGACCCACCGGCGCCTCGCGGCGTCGGTGACGTCCGCATTACCCTGCGTATTTGCGCCCCGCTGCTCCGCCATCCCGGCGGGCCGCAGCGCCATAACGCGACCACCGGTCGACATTGCGTGAACGTATCAACGCTGTCGCCCGGTTTCCCCCGATCTGGGGTGAGATGGGGGGCGAATTCTTATGCCGGATTCGCCCTGTTCAGGTGTCGGTATCAGTCACCCATGGCGCCTATGGCGTCGGCCGGCGTGGCGTTCGGCGATGCGCTGGGCGCGGCCGAGGTGGGCATTGCGTCCCACGGATCGGACGTCACCGTCCCGGCCGGCCGCGCCCGCAGTGACGCGGATCGCTAACAACCGGACAGCACTCCTGGCAGGAAGAAGCTATGCTGCCCCGGGTCTTCCGCGTGCCGAGGAGCGTTTCATGTCTGACCCGTACGCACCACAACCCCCTCAGGACCCCTACGGCCAGCCGTCCTACGGCCAGCAGCCGCCGCCATATGGCCAGCCCCCGTCGTACGGTCAGCCTTCATACGGCCAGCCCTCGTACGGTAATGACCCCGGCTACGGCGGCCAGCCCGGTTACGGCGGCCAGCCCGGCTACGGCGCTCAGCCCGGTTACGGCAACGACCCTGGCTACGGCGCTCAGCCCGGCTATGGCAACGACCCCGGCTACGGCGCTCAGCCCGGCTACGGCCAGCCCGACCCCGGTTACGGCCAGCAGCCGGCCTACGGCCAGCCGACGTCCGCGGTCCCGGCCTCCGGCGGCGGCTACGGCCAGCCCGACCCCGGCTACCCCGCGTGGGGCGGCGCCGCCCCGACCCCGCCGCCGCGCAAGCGCACCGGCCTGGTCCTGAGCCTCGTCTTCGGCGCCCTGGCCCTGGTGCTGTGCGGCGGCATCGGCGTGGCCGCCTGGGTGTACTCGTCCAACGACGACAAGACGCCCGAGGCGACCTCCTCCTCGGCCCCGACCACCACCGCCAGCGGCAGCACCAAGGCCCCGACCGGCGGCGCCAAGACCCCGACGGCGGGCGGCGGCCCGAAGGTGAAGCTCAACGCCCCCGCGACCATCAGCACCTGGAAGAAGCAGGCCAACCAGGACCAGGCCCAGGCCATGGCCAAGCAGCTCTCGGCCGCCGGCATCGACAACCCGTTCGCCGCGCAGTACCAGGACTCGGCCAAGACCAGCCGCACCGCCATCGTGTGGGGCGGCACCGGCTCGATCTTCAGCGTGGGCGGCGCCGACAAGCAGCTGGACTCCTTCTTCAAGAGCGCCTTCCAGTCGCTGAACAGCACCGGCAGCGCCCCGATCGACGTCGCCCCGGGCTCGCTGGGCGGCAAGGCCCAGTGCGAGAAGACCGACTCCTCCTCGGGCGTGACCATCTCCATCTGCGCCTGGGTCGGCAACGACGCCCTCCTGGCGTTCATGTTCAGCCAGATGGAACCGGACGCCGCCGGCACCCAGGTCAAGGTGATGCTCCCAGCCATCGCCACCGCGGCCTGACACCTTGCTCGAAGCCGCCCGCGCCCCCGACGGGGACGCGGGCGGCTTCATGCGTGCTGATCCTTCCGCGTAACGGTCGCGACCCGCACAAGGTCGGCGCAGCCCTAGGCGTCATCCGGGGACGATGCCGGCCCGCCTTCGGGTACACCTCACAGGGACAGGCGCATTCGTCCGGTGAACGGCATGCTGGGCGACATGGCAACGACGACGAGGAACGAGTTGGGCGAGTTCCTTCGGAGCCGGCGAGAGCGGCTCTCGCCGGAACAGGCCGGCTTGTCCTTGGGCATGACGATCCGTCGCGTACCGGGCCTGCGGCGGGAGGAACTTGCTCAGCTCGCCGGTGTGAGCGCCGGCTACTACACGCGCCTGGAGCAAGGCGCGAGCCACGCGGCTTCACCCGCGGTGCTCGACGCGCTCGCGGCGGCGCTGCAACTCGATGACGCCGAGCACAAGCACCTGCGAGCACTGGCCGCGCCGCCACGACGGGCCCGCCGTCGCGCGCGGCGCAGCGTGCTACGGCCAGCGATTGGGGACTTGCTCGACACGTTCGACGACGTGGCGGCGGTCGTCATCGACCATCGCACCGACGTGATCGGGTGGAATCGGCTCGGCCACGCGCTGTTGGCCGGTCACCTGGACCCGCGAGCACCAGAGGAACCCGTCCGGCCGAACATCGCCCGGCTGCTGTTCCTCGACTCCCACCATCGTGCCCTGTACCGGGACTGGCGCGCCAAGGCGCTGATGACCGTATCCGCGCTGCACCAAGAGGCGGCTCGGCACCCGGACGACGTGGGACTTGAGCATCTGGTGGGAGAACTCACCGTCGCCAGCAGTGAGTTCGCCGCGATGTGGTCACAGCGCCCGATACGGGTCTGCGCCTCCGCGGTACGCGAGCTCGACCACCCCGAGGTCGGCCGTATGCGGCTGACCAACGAAACGCTCTCGCTCCCCGACGATGACCAGCAGTTGGGGCTGTTCCACGCGCGGCGAGGGACACCGGATCACGAAGCGCTCATCCTGCTGGCATCGCTGGCCGGGCAGCGCGCCGCGGTCGAGTCCACCGCCCCCGCCGAGATGCGGACGCACGCATGAAGGTCGTGGTCGTCGGCGGCGAGGGCACGATCGGCCGCCGCCTGGTCCCCGCGCTGCGCGAGCACGGCCACGTCGTCATCACGGCCGGCCGGACCTCGGGCGATGTCCATGTAGACCTGACCTCGCGCAGGTCGATCGAGAAGATGTACCGAGAGGTCGCCGCGGTCGATGCTGTCGTCAGCGTGGCGGCCCACGGCGCACTGGACGACTTCGCCACCCTGACGCGCGACGACCTGATCGCGAACATGCAGGGCAAGCTGTTCGGCCAGGTCGACCTCGTGCTCATCGGCCAGCGCCACGCCTCGGACGGCGCGTCCTTCACGTTGACCTCCGGAATCTTCGCGGACCAGGCCTGGCCGGGCGTAACCGGCGGCGCGATGATCAGTGGCGCTCTGCATGCGTTCGTCCTCTCCGCGGCAGTCGAGCTGCCCCGCGGGATGCGGGTCAACGCCGTGAGCCCGACGATGATCGGCGACTCCGTCGAAACGTTCTCCGAACACTTCCCAGGGATGCGGGCGGTCCCGATGGACTCCCTCCTCGCCGACTATCTCGCGTGCATCCATGGCCAGCAGACGGGCGAGGTCATCCGCGCCTACGGTTGACGAAGCCCATCGACGGCCGACCCTGGGAAACGGGCCCTTGACCTGCGGTGGGCAATGACTTGGGACTAGCCCGGATCATCCGTGAAGGTGCACAGGGCCGCGGTGGCGTCGTCCTGGCGCTTCCAGCGTCGGCCGGTACCGGCGCCGTTGCCGTGGGACTCCTCGGTCCGCCGGACCTGCTGAATGATCGCATCCGGTCCGTGCCGGGAGATCGCATCGAGCAGGGCAGCCCAGTCCATCCGGCGGTAGAGGTCGACAAGGCACGAGACGCCGTCGGTGAGCAGCGCCGCGCGCCGCACCCCGTCGGCACCGCGGGTCGGGAAGCTGCCGGTCATCGCATGGTATGCGGCATCAGGAACGCTGTTGGCGACCCAGTACCCGCCCGCCGTGTTCGTCAGCTGGTACTTGTGGGCGAAGTACGCATCCCGCCACGACAGGAATTCGGGGCTGCCCATCGGCGCGCCGGGCACCGGATGGAGCCGGTCGAGTTCGGCGACGACGTCGGAGAACCGGCGGTCGGTGAGCGCGAGCACGTCGTCGCCGTGCTCGACCACCAGCGTGGTGTCGGACAGGATGAGGTATTCGAACCGGTTTCCGGTGGAGCGGACGAGACAGACCGTCGCCGCCGGGGTCGCCGGGTTGCCCAGGTCACAGTGTCCGTCGTGGTCGCGGCGCACCATGTCGATGGCGGCGGCGAGGCTGTCGCCGAGGGAGGGCGCCGTTGCTGCGGGAGCGGCCTCCGACAGGTGGGCCGACAGCCGGCGGACGTACCAAGCTGGATTGTGTCGGCATCCTGTGTTGACCCCCTCGGGCGCCGTGACGCCGTCGAGTACCCCGACCATCGGCCCCGCATGGAACGCGGTGTCCTCGTTCTCCTGCCGGTCCGGTGCCGGCTCCGACGCGAAACGAACCTGCATGGTGCCTCCGCCCGTGGTAGTTCATCGTAGGCACTGCCGACACTCGCCACGGCAATGTCCCGTCAGAGCAGCGGTGCCAGCCCCCCAACGATCCCGCCGCCCTCGAGACACCCACATCAGTGCCTGTCCGGGGTTACTGGCGGTGCAGCAGGTGCTTGTACGTTTCGCGGATGGAGTCACCCGCCGCTCGAACTTCGTGGTCGTCGCTGCGAAGCGCATCGGAGGCTATGAACTCGATGGTGTCACCCGCATCAAGCCTCGCCAGCAGGCCAGCCAGCTGCACGTAGTCCTCCGGGTCGCGCATTGGGATGTGCTCCGCGACACACTGGACCACTTGTGGGAGCACCAGTTCCCGAGATCCCACCGCCAGCAGTTCGACCGCCGCTCCCTCCCATCTCCCTCCGAGCGTAAACGTGAAAATTTGCGGTACATAGTTCGAGACTTCGGACGGGAATGCCCGAAAATAGCTCATCGCCACTCGCTGCTCCCACGTATCCGCGCCAACAGACAGCGACGCCGCCAGGATTTCCGCCCTGTTGGCGACCGGTGAAATTCGGCACGCAATTTCACCGCCGCGCGCTCGGCGGCCACCAGCGCTTTCCACACGTCATCTTCGATCATCGGGTCACCCCCTTCTCCGCCGCCAGTCCATTCAATCTTGGGATTGATTACCACCCGGCTGGACTATTTAGTCTTCTCCCCTGCATTTGTCCATCCGCTGTCGGCCAACTCTTGACGAAACTCTTCGACCGGCCGCTTTGCCCCTCCGGAGGAGGGGCTGGAACAGTCACCCGGTTGGTGTCGGTGCCACCGCGAGGGCTCGAACAGTGGCCTCGAGTTCGTTGCGGGTGACTTTGCTGCGAGCGACGGCTGCTACGTTGCCGGCCTGGTCAAGGACGACGGTGTTCGGGAGCGTGCGGGCCGAAATCGCGGGAAAGATCAGCGGGATCTCGCCAGCCGGATCGAACAGGCTCGGATAGGTCAAATGATAGGAGTCGACGAATTTCCTGGCCGAGTCGTGGTCATCGTTGACGTTCACGCCAAGCAGATGCACACCGAGGCCAGCGGTGGCGTCGGCGACAGCCTGCAGATCCGGCGCTTCGTCACCGCAGGGCGCACACCAGGACGCCCAGAAGTTCACCACCACAACGGAGCCGCGCCATTCGGCGAGCCGAAACGCGCTGTTGTCGAGGAGATGTCCGGTCAACGCCGGCGCGGCCTGACGGCTCGCTAGCGGAAATTGGAGGATTGCGGTAGCGGAGGGACGCGCCGCACCATCCTCCCGGCCGTTCGTGGCATTCGTTTGCTGCAAATACCACGCCGCCGCCATACTGACCGCGACGATTGTGCATGCAGCAACGCGACGACGTGTGGACAACGCACCCCCCTAGAGGTCGATGCACCTCTCGAAATTCGGGTAGACGGTAGCTCATCCCCGCCTGTTCACCCATGAAAGCCCCCGCGAACTGCGGCACAGCTTCGTCTTGATCGCCTCGGCCCTCGGTCTGACCTTGGAGCAGATTGCCGATCTCGTCGGACACGCCGGGACGGTCGTGACGGGAAAAGCTCTACCGCCACCAATTGCGCCCGGTGTTGGTGAGCGGAGCAGAGGTCGCGGACCGGCTGTTCGGCATGCCCGGTGGGGCGGCTGCGGCGCCCTGGACCCCCCGAACGAATCAAGGGCCGTTCCCGACGCGCGCCGGCGCTGGTGGAGCGGTGCATCGCCGACGCGAAAGAGGCCGGATGGGACCCAGGTCGGCGAGGATCAGTAATCCGAGTCCAGTTGGCGGCGCACGCATCTTAGGGGCCGCCGCGCAGGCCGCGAGTCACGGACAAAGCACTGCCAAGAGATTGCGGCGCGTCCAGTCAAGGGAGCCAAGGGCCGGGTCCCCCGAACAGCGGCCGGCGGCTGGCTCATCCGGCCAGCGAAGCGAGGCCAGTGCCGATGCGAAGCGAGGCATGGGGGGCGCGGGGTGGGAACCCCCCGCTTGCGAGCGAAGCGAGCGGAAACATCCACCGCCGAGCATGACGAAAGGGACGGAGTCCATGAGTAGACTCCGCCCCTCTGCGGTGGGCGATACTGGGATCGAACCAGTGACCTCTTCGGTGTGAACGCCGTTCCGGCGGCCCGTGAGCTACCTAATTCCGTTGTGGTGCAAGGCTTTCAAGTCTGCGAACGTCCGCCGTTGTGCGTGGCTGCCCACCCCCGTAACCCCCGACTTTGCCCCCACGCGGACGGCCTGGTGCAGGGAGGGGCGGTCCTGTGTTCCAGCCGTGCCGAGTGCGGCCAAGAAAATGGTTCACTGTTGCCGGACCAATGGGGGAGCGTGGACGGGAGTAGCGGGTTGAGCCGTTTGGAGGCGTCGCTTGCCGCCGTCGACTGGTCGGGTGTCGAGGGTGGTTGTTGGCCCGACGGTCGCACCGGGCCGATGACCGCTGTGCCGGAGATGATGCGTGATCTCTGGCACGCCGATCCCGGCCGGCGTTTCAACGCGGTCAACGCCCTGGAAGCCGCTGGCTTCGAGTTCGCGGACCTCCGTCCGGCGACCCTGCCACTTGTCCCAGTGGTCGTGGCGGTGCTGGCCGATCCGCGCTCCGCCGGGGTGACGGTGCACGACTCTTGGGACCCGGAGCTGCCGGTGCGGGCCAAGCTGCTGGAGCTGCTGGGCACCGCGGCGACGGCTCCGGCGTGGGGTGGCACGGACGACGAGCTGCGGGCGAAGGCGGCGGCCGTCGCGGCCGGCGTCGAGGACCTGCCCCGCCCGGATCTGCTCGCCGGGTATGAGGCATCTGATCGGCTCGGGATGCGCGCAATGGCCGGCGGAGTGCTCGGCGACATCCTGCCGTACATCGAGGACCCGGATGTGCGAGTCGCGCACTGGGCGCTGTTCGCGGTGACCCGATTCGCGCAGCTGCTGCAGCCGGAGGTTCGCGGCGCGGCGGCGGACGGTGCGGCGGCTGAGCGTGTCGTGGTGGCGGTGGAGGGCCTGCTGGCGGTCGCCGGGCGCGGTGACGGTGCGGTGAGCGTGTCGGGTGCGGCGGCTTATGCCCTCGGGGAGCTGGGTGCGGACACGGTTTCGCTGCTGGATCATCCGGCGTTGGTGGTGCGGGCGTGCGCGGCATTGTCGCTGTCGACCGCGGGTGATGCCCGCGCCGTCGCGGCGCTGGAGGAGGCGTTGCGGTACACCCCGGCGAACGACGATTGGCTTCACCCAGGGTCGCCGCTGCAGCGGAAGCGGCTGCACATGGAACTCGCGCAGGCCGCCGGGCCGCGGGCGGGCAGCTTCGACGAGCTCGTGCCCGGCGCGCTGGTGGTTGCCACGCCGGCGGCGGAGTCGAACGAGGCCGGATGGGGGCCGCTGCTGCCGGCGGCGTTCCCGCCCGGATGGCCCGACCGGCCGCTCACTAGCAACCAGCGGGAGTTCCTGGGTCGGCTGGTCGACGACGATGGCATCTGGGGCGAACGGGCAAAGTACACCATGCCGTACTTCGCCGAGGTCGGACTGCCCCAGGACCGCGATGCCTGCCAGACGCTGCTCGACGATCCTGACAACGCCAGGCGGCCGCGACACCAGTGATCAAGGTGCCACGGCCCGGAACGGCAGTCATGGAGAAGGTCTCAACTGCCCCGCCGAGTGGGGCGATAGTTAGACCCCCTGAACGGATCAAGGGCCGTTTCCGATCATAGGAAACGGCCCTTGAGCTGCGGTGGGCGATACTGGGATCGAACCAGTGACCTCTTCGGTGTGAACGCCGTGGCGTCCACGCCAGACCTGCTGAAACTCGTTGTGCCGCAACGGTTCTAGGTCCGCGAGGGTTCGCCAGTGTACGTGGCTGTTCGCAGCCGTGACCCCCTGATAGCCCCCACCAAGACGGCTGGAGCATGGGGGTGATCACCGATGTTCGGAGGCGCAGCATGCTTGGTCCGGCGGAGACTTCCGAAGGGCGACGGTAGGTGTTTCATGGCGACTGTCAGGACGGTAGAGGCGGACCTGGGGTGGCGAATCCCGGACGTTTTGCGCGATGTCTATGAAGGGCGCATCGCTACAGGAGAGCCGTTCATCTATCCACTGGATGGCATCGTTGAGCGAAATGCCACCTTCGAGATCTCCGAATATGGGCCTGACCTGGTCTTGATCGGCGACGATGGCGGCGGTCGAGGTTTCTTCATCGTCCGCGGCGATCCTGATCCGGATCCCGATCTTCTTGCAATTGACCTCGGCGCTGTCGGGTCCGATGAAGGGGAGGTGCTGGGACGGCTGTCTGTGTTGTTGGCTCGAGGATTTGATTTCGTTGAATCCGCTTCGTATCGGGGAATTTCCGAGGCACGCATCGACACAGTCGACGTGTTGCTCGCAAAGAAGCCTGAGGCGGGGACTCGCGCTATCTGGGAAATTCGCCGTTCGTTGCGGCTGTCTATGGCTTTGAGTGAACTGGCCGGACGGGACGCGGAATACCCGATAGTACTGCTTTCCAAGGTTCGACTTGTCAAGTATGAGAAGCTGATTAGTGCGCTAAATCAAAGCTTCGAATGTCTCGACGTCCGTCCGCACGGGCTGTAACCGGGAATCGGGCGGTTGTTGCAGCTCACTTCGCCGAGGACGGTGTGTCACCTGCTGGACTTGGTGGTTCTTCTGTTGGTAGATCGTGAGACGCGTCCTGGAACGACAACGCGGATTGGGGTTGTAGTGCGCGGTCGGAGGTACCGGATCCGGGTAAGCGGGCGGACGAACCGCGTCCTGTTGCTGGTCATCACCGTTTGGTGCACGGTCTTTGGCTTGTTACTCGGCTGGGCCGCCTTGGATGAGGCGCGTGGCGGAGTGGTCGACGCTGAGGTCGTCGACATCAAGTCGAACTTTCCAGGTCGACGAGTGTATGACGTTAGGTTCGAAGCGGCCGGGCGAGTGTGTGAGTCCCGTGTGGACTCCGGCTCCAACCCGGTGCCTCGCGACATCTACGTTGGCGGGCACTCGCGCCTTCAATATTCCGCGTCGGACCCGTGCGGGAAGGTGCGCGAAACCATCGCCGCACCGCTTTGGCCATTTGCCATCGTCGCGGTGGTCATCATGGTGGCTTGCTGGGTGGGGGTGTGGCGGCTTCGCCTGAACCGGACCGAGCCGGCAGGTGCGGGACCGCCGGCCGAGCGTCGCCAAGCCTCGTGATCACGTAGAAGCCCGACACGGTGAGCGCTCAGTACCCGCCGACAGGGCACGGCTAGCTGCGACGGTCCGGATGCCCAGTGTTCACCGTTCCGGTGAGCGCTGGGCATCGTCGTGTCCGGCCGAGGGACGCGGGGCCGCTGGGGGGCCGCCGCGCCGAAGCCGAAGGCGAGAGGCGCGGTGAGTCCCCGAGCGGGCGGGCCGCACTTGATGCCTTTGCTGACGATTTGCTGACGCCGGACGACGAGGAATGATTAAACGGCAGGTCACGGACACTCGCTAAAGTGGCTATGACCTGCCGTTCCGTACGCGGTGGGCGATACTGGGATCGAACCAGTGACCTCTTCGGTGTGAACGCCATGGCGTCCACACTGGACCTGCTGAAACCCGTTGTGTCGCAACGGTTCTAGGTCCGCGAGCGTTCACTGGTGTGCGTGGCTGTTCACCCCCGTGACCCCCACAGTTGACCCCTCGGAACGGCGGAACAGAGGGCGCGTATCGTCGCGCCATGCCCCTGCGGCGAAGCGGCTTGGCCTGGCGCGGGCAGGTGTGGTCTGGCTGCCTTGGGTGTGCGGCGGGAGGCCGCGGCGGGTTCTGGCATCCCGGAGCGTCGGGTCCAGGTCGGGTTGCCCTGGCCGCCGGAGGCCGGTCCCGGGTGCAGGGCCGGTTGCCCTGCCCGACGGAGGCGAGGCTCGCACGCAGGGTCCAGAGTGGGCAGTGCTACATACAGCGGAGGCTATCGGCCGCGGGCCGGGTGGCAGAGGATGTCGCTTGTGCAGACGCCTCGCGACGAGCAGCCAGCAGGTAAGTCACCAGTGGTGGTGGGGGTGATTGCCATCCTTGCGATGCTGTGCTGTCTCTGCGGCTGCATAGGGAGTCTTTTCGACCCCGACTTCGTAGCCGCCCTCAGCCCGTTCAACTGGTGGTGACTCAGAATGAGGGGAGTCGGGCCGCACTGCCAGAACGCGCGTGAACGGGCTGCTCGCCGGTCTGACGGAGGCGTGGGAAGCGGCACTGGACGCGCGGCGAGCGATGTGCGCGGGATCACCCGTGCGGGTCCTCGACGACCTGCTGCGGGAGCGCTGACGTGGCTGGCCGCCGGATCTCAGGAACAAGATCGTCTCCAGGATTTCTCCTGATCATGACCGGAACAAGCGAAACGGCCGCCCCTCCGGAGAGGAAGACGGCCGTGACCTGAAAAGCTGCGGTGGGCGATACTGGGATCGAACCAGTGACCTCTTCGGTGTGAAGGAGGTCGGGGCGTCAGATCGCCGGGATGCAAAGGATCTTCAAGTTAACTAAACTCCAGGTCAGAAGACGAATTTCCATGGGGCTTGGTGTTTCTCGATGAGGCTCCATGGGTCTGGGTTGACGGTCAAATGACGGTCAATGATCTTGGAGGCGACGTGGGCTTCTCCCGACCTCGTACCGGCAAGAGCGGCAAGCCGCGGTACACCGCCTACTACATCGACATCCGCGGCCAGGAGCGCTCGGCGGGTACTTACGGCAGCGAGAAGGCGGCCGACCGCGCGTGGCACAAGGCCGAGGAAGAGGTCGCTGCCGGCAAGGTCGGCGACCCCCGTCGCGGACGGCAGACCTTCAGGCGGTACGTCGAGACGGAGTGGTTTCCGAACCATCAGCTTGAGGCGACGACTCGCCAGACGTATACCTACCTGCTTGACCGATACATCCTGCCGGGACTCGGCCCGATGCGGATGGTTGACATTCTCCCCTTTCACGTCAGGGAGTGGATTGTCAAGCTCCAGCGGGAGGGCGCGAAACCACCGACGATTCGGTACTGCAAGGTGATTGTCGACGCCATCTTTACCACTGCCCTCAACGATCAGGTGACCTTCTTGCATGCCGGGAAAGGCGTGAAGACGCCTCCTGTGGCTACCAAGCCCCGACGAATCGTCACGCCGGATCAGTTCGACTCAATCTACGTTGCACTCCCGAACGACGATATGCGACTGCTCGTCGAGACTGACATCGAGACCGGTTGTCGTTGGGGCGAACTCACTGAGTTGCGACCCAAAGATTTCGACTTCTCCGCAGGCGTTCTCACCGTCGCGCGGGTGGTCGTTGAGCTAAACCCGAAGTTCCACCCAGAAGGCAAGCGGTTCCTCGTAAAGGATTATCCGAAGGACGGGGAGTGGCGGCAGTTCCGCGTTGCGGATCATCTTCTAGATAAGATCAAGACGCAGGTCGCCACACTCGGCCTCGGCCCTGACGATCTGCTGTTCGAGGTCCGTCAACCGGATGGTCCGCGTCGACGGATTCCCGAGGTGCTACCGGCCCCGGCGACCCTCGGCCGAACGGAGCCGAACGACAAGGGCCGCACGTACTTCCACGGCACGCCAACAGCGTATGGGGCGGGCAAGTGTCGGTGCCGTTACTGCAGAGACGCCGTCGCTGCCTACCGGGCGCAACGTCGCTCTGATGGAAAAGATCATCCACGGACTTCCCGAACCGTCGACACCGATGGTCACATCGGCCGTGACTGGTTCCGCCGCAATATCTGGATCAAGGCAGTCGCCGCCGCAGAGATCGGCTTTCACGTAACGCCGCACGGTCTGCGTCACGCCCACGCATCCTGGCTGTTGGCTGGCGGGGCAGACCTGCAGGTGGTGAAGGAACGACTCGGTCACGGCAGCATCGCTACCACAGAAAAGTACCTACACACGCTGCCCGGCACCGAGGACGCGGCGGTCAATGCATTGGCCCGCATACGGCGCGGACGCTGACACGGCGAAACGTAGATCGCGGCTGGCCAAAAACAGATGGGCCGGTTCCTGACGTACCGACTCCGAGCGCCGGCGCGGTTTGGGTACTGGCCATCGTCGGCGAGCCACGCCGCCGCGAGCTGGACGGACTCAAGTGGGGAGCGTCGACTTGGACGGCGGTGTCCTGCAGGTGCACTCGGGAGCGCACCACCGCGTCCCACAGCGGCTCCATCGAAAAGATCCACAAAGGCAGAAGCAAGCGCACGGTCGCTATTGGGCCTGCCGCGGTGGCCGTGCTCCGCGCTCCCGGGTGCGGGCGGGCCGTCGAACTCGCTTGAAGCGCCTAAAGGTCGATGCATTCGGGTCATTGCGTTGCTGAGCTCGGTGACACCTACTGCAACAAGGCTCGCAGCACCGTATGACGGTCGGCATCGCTCAGCTCGCTGAGGCTTGCCAGTACGTAGCTGGTGGCCATCGACAGTGGAACGGCGACCAAATAGGCGTTGCGGAGAAGGGTGGCGCTCAGTGGCAACGGGTCGGGTGCGTGCTGCTGGTCAACGTCGTCGCTGTCGGCGAGCGCTCGCCGGGCGGCGGTCACGAGATTGGATGCCAGTTCGCCCTGGGCGGCCGTGTTCTGAAGTGCAAGGGCGAGCAGGCGTGCGGCGATGTCGGTGGCTGTGAAGGGATCGGCGGTGGCGAGTGTTGCGCCGACTATGGCGGCGTAGAGCCAGTCCGGCGCGTCCAAGGGGCGATGTGGGCGCGCGGATTGGAGCAGGTCGACAAACAGGGTGGCTGTACGTGACCTGTTAGTCCATGCGGCCGGCCGTGAAAGGACAACCGCGACAGATGCAGGTGCCCATCCGTCGTCCTCGGCGAGTTCCATGAGGCGCTGTTCGTTGACGGGAAAGTCGCCTACCCGCGCTTTGATCATTGAGCGAACGGCTTCCTCGTGGCGATCGGACGTCAGGACGCTCTGTTCTAGCAGGTAAGCGAGGAGTGCCGGGGTGGATAGGGCCGAGAGTCCAACTTGACGCGCGACAGACCGCAGCACGTGATCGTCTGTCCAGATGGGTACCTGTTGGTCAAGCGCCAGGTCAATGACAGACATCCACCCGGCGAAGGCGGGCTCATCGGCGTCCGGGGCCGCGCGGCGCACCGGCCGCGGGTAACGGGTGAGTCCCTGGATCATTGCCAGCAACTGGGCTGATTGACGGGCGATCCGGTTGGCCTCGGCCTCCGGCACCTCGGCCATCCGCCCCGACCGGGCGTGAACGTCATAGAACCAGGTCGCCGTGGTCCGCTGGGTAAGGCTGTCGTGACCGTTGCGCGCGTCGCGCAGAATGTCATCGGTGGTGATGAGCCGGCTGAAGCTGCGCGCGGCCAACTCCCGAATGTCGGCCGGCAGCGTGACGAGAACCGCGACTGCGTCTATCCCGATCGCCACGTCCTTGTCGATGGCCGACCTCACAGCAGCCATGGAAGCAGTGAACTCGCGCGGATCGGGATGGAGCGCGGGAATGATCCCGACGCCTCGACGGACAATGATCTCCGTGTAGCTCCGTTTGATTGCCTGGGTGAGGATGCCCAGCGGCAGGCGTCCGATCATGAGATCTCGGGTCAAGCGCCGGCGGTGAACGAGTTCTTCCTCAGACGGTGTGACCATCTCGGTGAGGCGAGCGAGGAGTTCGGTGGTGTCGTCGGTACTGATCCTGCGCAGGTAGGGGCTGTCGGGCCACTGCTGGAAGAAGGCGTCGATCGCCCGGTGGAAGTCGGCGAGGACTGCGGGTGGCAGCGGGTCTTGGGAGGAGCCGGGAGCCAGTAGCGACGTGAGGACGTAGGCGCTGAATTGTTCCGACGTGCCGAAGCGGCGCAGCAGGGCAACCGATCCGTTAACCGCCTGGTCGGCCGGGCCGTAGCGACGGTGAAGTTCGATCCACATCTGCGCTTCGACGACGTTGCGCGGATCCAGCGGCTGCGGGGCCGTGGTGAGCGTGTGCCAGGCGGTTGCGAGGTCGCTGCGTCGCATGTGGATCTGGACAAGGGCCCAGCGACTCGACTCGTCGGCCGGCGCGAGCTGCATCAACGTCTGCAGTAGTTCGGTGGCACGATGCAGGTCGTGGCGGCCGTACGCAAGTTGTGCGGCCGATCTGACCGCGTCGGCCCTTCCCGGCCAGTCGGCTGCTGTCACGGCGAGCAGTGACTGCAGCTCCTGCTCAGCTTCGATGGTCCGGCCGGCCTCGGCGAGGGTGGTTGCCGCGCTGTAGCGCAGGGAGGGGTCGTGGTAGTCGTCTGCGGCCTCCAATAGCGTGCTTACGCAGCGATCGATCTGTCCGGCGGTCTTGTAAGCCTGGGCGAGACTCAGCGCGGCGGTGACCGAGGAGCGCCGCAGACCCCGCAACCTGGCGATGGCCGCGCCTGGGTTGCCCGCGGACAACTCGGCCATGGCCCGGATCTGTTCGCCTGCATCGGGATAGCGTGCCGCGAACTCGTCGAGCCCGGGTACGTCCTGGCTCTTGGCGGCCATCGCGTACCCGGTAAGTGCTTGGGCAAGCCGCTCATCGTTGTCACCGGCGAGGGCAACGGCTCGTCGCCAGTGAGGTTCGGGGTCGGTGCCGCTCCCCTCAGCGAGAAGCGCCTCAACGCGGGCCCGGGCGAACGGGTCCGTGAGGTGCTCGGCCGACGCCCGTGCCAAGGAGAGATCGCCAAGCTGGCTCGCCGCGACGGCCACGTACTCGCGCACTTCAGGCGAATGCGCTTCTGCCGCTGTTGCGCCGTCCTCGCCAGGCGTGCCGAGGCGGATGGCACCGACGAGGTCGATCGAGAGAACCGCCGCCTGGCAGGCGAGAGCCGTGGGCTCGGCGCTGTCGCCACGCCAGGCACGCCGTTCATCGCGGGCACGAACTGCAAGATCGCGAGCTTGCTGCAGGTCCCGGTACAGTGCCGGTGAGTCGCCCAGCCGTGCGCGGTACATGAGCATCCGAGCCCGGGCAATCGCCAAACCCGCCGTCCACTGCTGGTCGAGGGCACGGCCGGTCACCTCCAGGGCGGCCTGCAGCGAAGCCGCGCTGAAGGGTTCCTGCGGATCGCCAACAGCCAGTCGCAGCGCAAAACCTGACCGGATGGCCTGCTCCATGGGGTCATCGGGGACCCACTCCTGCAGATGGGCCGATGCCCTTGCAAGGTCGCCCTCGAACAGCGCGGCAACCGCACGCGCTAACGGGTCCGTGCTGTCGGCGCATCGGCCATATGCGGTCAGGGCCTCGTCACGACGAGCTGGGTCGCCAGTGTCGTCGAACAGTAGTGCGGCCCGGGCGAGCCAGCGGTAGCGGCGCGGGGCTCCTTCCTGAGCAGCCCGAACGAACAGGTCGGCGGCGAGGCGTCGTGCCCCGTACGCGGTGGCAAGTTCACCGGCCGCGGTCTGGACTTGCCAAGGCGCGTCGGTCAGCCATCGCGGTTCGGCGTCCTGCCATTCATCAACCACGTCGCCGGGCGGGGCGTCCATGCTGGTCAGGGTGGCGACCAGTCTCCATGTTCGTGTTCGGTCGTCGTGCCAGGAGGCCACGAGTCTGGAATGGGTCAGTGGTGGCAATCGATCAAGGCGATCCCGCAGCTGCTGTTCCTCGGCAGCTGTCTGCGTCGACGGTGCTGTGGCAGCGATTGGTGGGCCACCTGATCGACGTGCTGTGGGCGCGGCCTGCGCCGTCGGGTGGATGCCTCGACCCTCAAGATGTCGCCAAAGATCAGCCGCTTCCAACTCCTGGTGGATCTGGTCATCGGCGAACTGTCCCAGGATGTCGCTGACTGTGTCGGGATGGCCATCGACGAGGCCGCCCAGCCGTAGCCGGACCAGCTCAGCGAGGTTGCGTTCGTCCATGGTGTGGACGTCAACCCGTCGCAGATTCTTGAAGATGTGCTCGTCGTCGATTCCGGCCCAAAGGTTGCGTAAGCGGGTGAATCTGGCTCGCTGCTGCTCTGCGGCTAGGAAGTGTTCGTCGTACTCCGCCCATGTTTGGGCGTCTCTCGCCCGTTCGCACAATTCGCGCAGTTCATCGGCACTGGTACCCGAGGCAAAGACGCAGTACCCACCTGCCTGGAGCTTGGGGAGCCAGGCTTGGAGGAAGCCCTCGTTTGCCATTGCCGCGATCGTCCAGGCCCCCGCGTCGCGTTGCCGCTTGGACTGATACCAATACGGCGTTCCGCCGACGATCAGTCGGAACTCGGCACCCGCGCCCTCCTCGCCGGGCACCTCGATGCGCAGCGACTCGGCGACGCCCGCGATCACATCGAGCATCGCGCGTACCGTCCAGCGCCGTTCGTATCGGTTGCCCACCTTGTCGGCCGGGCCCCCGGCCATCGGCATGGGCGCTCCTCACGAAATGACCGACCGATTCTACGGCCCGACACCCCCACGGATAACGGACCACACCGACGCCTCCGAACAGAGCCGATGCGAACCGCCCAAGGCGCGCCTGGATCGCAACGGTCGGGCGGACGGGCACACTGTAGCGATGCAGGACACGGACCCGCTGCGCGCCCTGATATCCGAGTACGACCGGCTCCGGAGTCTGGACGGCGGCACGGTGACTCGTCAGGTCCGAGGGATCCGATTCAACGAGTTCATCGCCGACCTGCTCAGACTATGGGGCATCGACGCCCGCGCCTCCACCGCGACACCCGCCGGCGAGCTCGACGTCAGCTTCGCTTTCGGTGGACAGCGCTACATCGCCGAAGCCAAATGGACGCAGTCGAAGACGGACGCGGAACCGCTGGCCAAGCTGGGGCTACGACTGCGTCAGCGGATGCGCGGCACCATTGGCGTGTTCATCTCCATGGCCGGCTACACCCCGCAAGCCCTCGCCGCGCTTCCTGACGCCGGCGATCGCTCCATCCTGCTATTCGACCGCAGCCACATAGAGGCCATGGTCAGCGGCCTGGTCCCACCCGACGAACTCCTCGACCTCGCCTACGATCATGCCGCGTACAAGGGCGAGGCGTACGTGCCACTGCTCGATCTGCTGGCGCCGACGGTCTCTGCGCCGACGGTCACCTTCGAGGTACCGCCAAACGGTGCGAACGAGCGGCTATCCGTGGGGCTCTCCGCCCGCGTTGCGTGCACCGTTTCGGGAACCGGTCCACTCGGCATGGCATCGCTCGGCCCAGGCAAAATCCTCATTGCCGGCGAGGACGGCATGGCCGAGGTCGATCACATCAAACGGACGGCTGCGTGGCGGGTTCCGGTCCGCGGCAGCCATGGCAATCCGGTCCTCCGTCCAGACGGTTCGATCGCGTTTGCCCGCAGGCATGGCATCGGCGTGGTAGCCGACGGGCACCTCGCCGTCGTTGCAGGTGGCTTTCCCGACAGGTGCAGCCTGTTCACCAGGTCGGACGGCAGTGTGTGGGTCCTCGACCCGATCAACGAAGTCCTCAACCAGGTCACTCCGACCGTCGTCCGCCTCGGCGAACGGCTCGGTGAGGAGGAGCGCCACAAGATCAGCCCATCACCTCCCTGGCCGGTGGGTGCGGCCTGGCTCGACGAGACACGACTCGTTCTGGGTCATCAAAGTTCCTGCTCGCTGATCGAGCTCGATGAGGGGATCCCCGAGCAGGTACGCATTGCAACCGGCGACTGCGTCGGCCTGGTTCCGCTGGGCGGTGAGACGCTCCTGACGGTCAGCGGTCACGCCGATATTGATGTTGCCGATCTGGTCACCGGCCGAAGTGCACGTGTGGGCGCCCTTCCTCATCGCCCCGCCGTCCGAGGCGTTGCCCAGGGCGACGAAACAACCACCTATGTGGCAGTTGGAACGCAGCACGACGTTACGGCGATCATTGCGGTCGAGTTCGAGATGCCTGCCGTCGAGGTTGTTGCACGGTCCTTCGCGGCAAGCGATTCGGGTGACCTTGCAGGCTACCGGGCGGAGGTTGTCGGGCTCGCGGGTAGGCATGTGACACCGTCGGGTCGCAGCGACGCGGAATTGCAGCAGGTCTACAACGACATGCTGCGGCTGGTGTACGACCAGTTGGGGAAGCCGGTGGGCGACCGAGTCCAAACCTTGGGGCTAGAACTCTCCCAAGATCATATGCGCCGGTCGGTCGAAGGTGGATGGCCTCCCGGATACGGCGGCAGTGCGAGCTGCCCTCGGTGGCGGCGGCCAGGTCAAGAAGGAGCTTGGCTGGAAGCATCGATCGGTCTGGGCTATCGGACCTGGCCGTCGCAGAGGTCGGACGACATCGTTCTCGCATTGATGTTGGCGATCATGAATGACCGGCAACAGCACACTCTGCTTACCCGATTCGTACTGGTTGCTGCGGGTGATCCTGAATTGGGCTCGGCCATCCAGCGGATCCTGGGCGACGTGGATCAGGTCCTTCCGACCGCAGTCGCCCTGCTCGCCGATCAGTGAGCCTCAGGTTCCGGCGTCCGGGCGCGAATATTGTCCGGATGTGTCCTGCAAAGTCGCGTGAACCTGCAGCTGAAGCCCACGCAGCGGACAGTTTGTGCGACACGATCGCTCGACTTCCTTTGGGACCATGGTCAACTGAGCTAGGGAAGGATGCTCGTGTTCGTTTCCGAGGTCACGGTCCGCAACCTGAGGTCGTGTCGGCATGTCCGGGTGCCGCTGCGTCGCGACGTGACCGTGCTGGCCGGGGAGAACAATGCTGGCAAGACGACCGTGATCACCGCGCTGCGGCAGCTGACTGAGTCGCTGGATGGCCGTCGGGGCACCGGTTTGGACGAGGACGATGTGTTCGACGGTGCGGCGGAGGCGGACCAGATCCGGCTGGCCGCGCGGCTGGATGAGATCGGGCCCTCGCAGGCGGGCACCTACCGGGAGGAGTTCTTGGAGGGTGTCGGCGCCGAGGGCTCACGGTCGTCGGCGTGGGCCTTGACCTACACCCGCCCGCCGGTCGGGAGACGGCGTGGCAGCGTGCTCTGGTCGGTCGGCGCAGGACGGGATATCACCGGTGAGCCCAAGGCCCGCACCGGGATTCGTCACGTTCACCTGCCGGCGCTGCGCGACGCCGTCCGGGACCTGGGCGTGGGCGGCGGGGCGCGCATCCGGGTGATGCTGGAGGCGCTGCTCGGCGGGCGCGAGGCCGTGAACGAGTTCGTCAGCCGGGCCGGGGCCCACCTGACAGCGCTTGCCGACGATGATGCCGTGAGGCAGGTCGGTGCGGCGGTGAGCGTTTCGCTGGGGTCGATCACGGCCGGGGCGCATCGGCAGCATGCGGGGTTGACGGTGACCGATCCGAGCCTTGGGTCGCTGGCGCGGGCGCTGCGGATGCTGCTCGGCGACGCTGAACTGCCGCTGACCGGGACCGTCGACGCCTCTGGGCTCGGTTATGCCAACGCGCTGTACATCGCGACGGTGCTTGCGGAGTTGGAGACCGCGCGTGAGGCGGACCTCACCTTGCTGCTGGTGGAGGAACCGGAGGCGCACCTGCATCCGCAGCTGCAGACCCTGCTGCTGCGCTATCTCAAGCGGCGGGCCGCGTCCTCACGCGCCCGGCCTGTCACCGACCCAGCTGAACCGGCCGGGCACATTCAGGTCGTGATCACCACCCACTCGCCGGTGCTGTCGGCGGCCGTCAGCGTGGAGGACCTGGTCGTCATGACCCGCGGCCCGCGCGGACAGGTTCCGGGCTGGGAGGCACGGGCGGTGCCCGTGGCCGGCCTCGGCTTGCAGCCCAAGGAGGTCCGCAAGCTCGACCGGTACCTCGACGTCACCAAGAGCATGCTGCTGTATGGGCCGCGGACCATTCTCGTCGAGGGGTTGTCCGAGGCGCTACTCCTGCCGTCCTTCGCTGAACTCGTCCTGGCCGCGCCGCTAGGTGCCGACGTCGCGCAGGCCAGGGCCGCCGAGGAGGCGATCGAACGGTTCCACGGCTCCGCCCTGGTTCTCGTCGACGGCGTCGACTTTGACCCGTACCTCAAGGTTTTGCTCACCCCGGTGGACGGGGTGCACATCGGGCAGCGGGTCGCCGTGATCACCGATACCGACGCTAAGGCTGCGGACGGCGAACCGAGCCGGGTGGCCAAGGCGCGCACGTTGGCCGGCGCGTACGCCGTCGGCGCCGACGTGCTCGATATTTTCCTCGCCCATCCCACGTTCGAACCGACGCTGGTGCTGCCCGGCAACGAGGAACTGCTGGGTGCGGCGTTCCTGGACTGTGCCCCGCGCTCGCAGGCCCGCTGGCAGGCCGTCATGGACACCGAGCCTGCCGGTCGGCCCGAGCGGTTCCGGCTGTTGTTCATCGACAAGAAGAAGGACGCCAACGTCGACGGCACCGCGATCTCGAAGGCGGAGTTTGCCCATGCCCTTGCCGACCGGTTGGTCCCGGGCTGCGGGTTCACTGTCCCCGGTCACCTGGCCCGCGCCGTCACGTTCATCGCCGCCGTCCCCACACCGGTGGTCGGGTGAGCGGCATGTCGGCACGTGAACGTGCTGACCAGGAACAGCTGGGGGCGATCACCGCCCCGGCACCGCTGTTCGTGCACGCCTGCCCGGGGGCCGGCAAGACCCACGTCGTCGTCTCCCGCCACCTCGCCGGGTCCTCGCCACAGCTGCGGCAGGGACGGGCGCTGCTGTCATTCACCCGCGCGGCCAGCCAGCAGATGCGCCGACGCTGCCAAACGCAGGCGCGCCCTGACGCGATCGCTTTCCCGCACTACCTCGGCACTCTGGACAGCTTCATCTTCGACGTGCTCGTCGCGCCCTACCTGCAGACCGACCGTTCTTGGCAACTCCTGGACTCCTGGGAGCGGCTACCCGCCTCGGTCAAACTCGACCGCGCGGTGCCCCTCCACGCCTTCCAGTTCGTCTACGACCCCGACACCAGCACCGAGACGGTCCGCCGGGACCTCCTCGACTCCACCACCGAGCGCATCATCGCTGGCAGCAGCCGCACGTGGAGCACCTGGGAACAACAGGCGAAGGACACCCGCCGCGACCTGTACCACAAGGGCTACCTGACCGGCCACGAGGCCCGCATCCTCGCGCTGCACACCCTACGAGGCAAAGGTGACGAGGTACTCGGCCCGCTGCGGTCCCGCTTCACCGAGATCATCATCGACGAAGCGCAGGACTGCTCCGTCGTCGACCTCGCCATCCTGGAACACCTCCACAACGGCGATGTTCCGCTCGTGGTGGTCGGCGACCCCGATCAGATGATCTACGGCTGGCGGAATGCCGACCCCAAGCGGCTCGCCGCGCTCGCCGACCGCCTTGGCCGCACGCTCACTCTGACCGGCAACCGGCGCAGCACACCCGGCATCTGCCGACTCGCCGCCACCTTGCGCACCGGTCAGCGCCCGCCTGACGTCAGCGTTGCCGATCACCCTCACGATCCGCCGATCCTGCTCATCGGCACCACGTTCGGTAACCGTGGCCGCGCCACGCACATCACCAGCGGCCGACCCGTGGTGGACGTGTTCGCCGAGCATGCCCAAGCCCACGGTGTCGCGGTGACCGAGCGTCTGGTCACCGCCCGTCTGCGCGCGACCCTGCCGGGCGCCGCCGCCCGCAACGCTCCCAACTCCAGCGATCGGCTGGCCCGGGCATGGCATACCGTGCACACCGGTAGCGGCGACGCCGACAGCAACGACCGTGCCTGCCGCGCTGCCGCCCGCCATCTACTCCGGTACTGGTACCCCGACAGCGGCGGGAGCCTCGAAACCATCTGCGCCACGCACCAGGTCCGGCTCGACGACCTGTTCCGCCATGCCTACGGGTTCCTGCATGGACTCCCGGAACCCGGTCCCAGTTGGCCGAAGGAAGTCAACCAGCGGATCAAGACCTGGCCGCGTCCCGTCACCGCCGCCCCGCGCGGCAACGCCGGGCAGCTCCGTACGGCGCCCGCCGGGCTGCCGGCCATCACGGCCACAGAACCGGTGTGCCGTATCGACAACGTCCATCAGGTCAAGGGCGACGAACATGACGCCGTGCTGCTTCTGCTGCCCGACGACGACATCCTGACCCGGTGGCGCGACGGCGACCCAGCCAGCGACGAGATCCTCCGCACCTGGTACGTCGCAGTCACCCGCGCCCGCCAAATGCTCGCCCTCGCCATTCCAGCAGACCAACTCGACGGTATGGAGCGGCATCTCGGGGCGCTCGGAGCGTCATGCACGGTGCAGTAGAAACGGATGCCCAGCGAGCAGCGCTGCGACGGGTCGACCCGCCCCTATGCTACGGCTGGCGACGCCGCACATGTCAGACCTTCGGAGCGTTGAGATCAACGAAGCGGACTACACCAGCGCTGAGCTCGACGCATCGCTGCACATCTTCAGAGGTGACGAGCAATAGGTCACCGTTGAGTTGTACGCCGGCGTCGGCGATCTGAGCGAGCACCTCATAGCGGCGTTTGCCGAGCTGCAGGTCGGTGAGCCGACCGAGATTGTGGGCCAGCGCGTTGCGGGTCTCGACAAAGCCCATGAACGCCTGCCAGTCCGGGAAGGCAGTCAGGACGACCGCGTACTGCTGCCACATTTGCACACGAGCATGCCAGGTCTTGATCTGCTCGTAGCCGAGACCTGGGTTCAACCGCATCAGCCGAGCGACGACGAAGGACTCGACGACGGTGACCACATCGGTCAGTGCGTTGCCGTGCCGGACCGCGGAGAAGTCCCGCACATGCCGGGGTCGATCACGGGCTGTGCGGTGTCCCGGCAGGTGCAGCAGCGCGCGGTAGTCGGTGGCACGGCTGGTGATCTGGGCGAGCGCCGCTTCGCCGAGGTCGGTCATGCCGGTAGTGCTAGGGCCTATCTGACGGATCTTGAAACGGGTACTGTGTGGCGTGGCCTGTGATCTGTCCGATGTGGAATGGGAACGGCTCGCGCCGCTGCTGC
>NZ_JBFAZW010000090.1:0-45373 GCF_040682015.1 Dactylosporangium sp. NPDC051485 | reverse complement strand
GGCACCCCGACGCCGGCCACGACCAGTCCCACGGCGAGCGCGGCGCCGGCGGCCGGCACGAGGGCGCCGACCAGCAGCACCGCCGCCAGCCCGGTCACCGCCGCCACGGCGATCGGCAGGAAGACCCGGACCACCAGGTCGACCACGGCGTCCACGTCCGCGGCGAGCCGGACCGCCACGTCGCCGCGCCGGAACCCGCGCAGCCCGGCCGGCGCCAGCGGCACCAGCCGCTGGAACACCCGCACCCGCAGCGCCCCGAGCATCCGCAGCGCGGCGTCGTGGCCGGCCAGCCGCTCCGCGTAGCGCATGACGCCCCGCCCGATCCCGAACGCCCGCACGGCGACGATCGCCACCATGAGGTGCAGCACCGGCGGATGCTGCGCCGCCCGCGAGATCAGCCACGCCGACGTGGCCATGAGCCCGACCGCCGCCCCCGCCGCGGCCAGCCCGGCCACGAGCGCGACGCCGAGCCGCCCCGCCGCCGGCCGCACCAGCGCCGCCGCCTCGGCCCAGGCCCGCCGCCGGCGCCCCGCGCGCCCACCGGCAGCCGCCGAGCCGTCCCCGCGCGACCCGTCCACCACCCCAACACCGCCACCCGCGGCCTCGGCCACCGGGACGCCGGCGCGCTCAGCCTCCCCAGCCGGGAGGCCTGTGCGCGAGTAGCGAGCCATCGGGACGTCCCCGTCCGGAAGGCGGGGCGCCGCACCACCAGCCGTCGCAGCCCCAGCCCTCGTGGCGCCGGCGGCCGGAGCTCCCTCGGCGGGCCGACCGGCCGGGGATGGGCGGTCCAACGGGGATGGGCGGTCGCGGAGAAGGTCGGTCATCAGGACACCGCCGAAGGGGTCAGGGGGATCTCGCGGTCCGCGAGGGCCAGCAGTGCGGGGCGGTGGGCGACCATGATGACGGTGCGGGCCGCGGCGTGCTCGCGGATGGCGGACATCACGGCCGCTTCGGTGGCCGCGTCCAGGCCCGCGGTGGGCTCGTCGAGCAGGACCAGTGGCGCGTCGCGCAGGAAGACGCGGGCCAGGCCGATGCGCTGCCGCTGGCCGGCGGACAGGCCCGCGCCGTCGTCGCCGAGGCGGGTCGCCAGGCCGTCGGGCAGCTCGTCGATGAACTCCAGCGCGCCGGCCCGGCGGGCGGCCTCCCGGACCGCGGCGTCCTCGGCGTCGGCGAGGCCGAGGCGGATGTTGTCGGCGATCGTGCCGCTGAAGAGCCACGGGCGCTGCGGCAGCCACGCGACCCGGCGCCGCCAGGCGTCGGCGTCCACCGTGGACAGGTCGAGGCCGTCGACGGTGACGCGGCCGGACGCCGGCGTGGTGAACCCCATCAGCACCGACAGGGCGCTGGACTTGCCGCAGCCGGTCGGGCCGGTCAGCGCGACCAGTTCGCCCGGCCGCACGACCGCGCTGAACGGCGGAAGGGCCGGCCGCCCCGGGTGGCGCACCACCAGGTCCTCGAAGCGGATCTCGCCGACCGGCGGCGGCGCGGCACCGGCGGCCGGGGCCGCGGGCTCGGTCTCCAGGATGGTGAAGACGTCGGTGGCGGCGGCCAGGCCCTCGGCGCTGGCGTGGTAGTTGGCGCCGACCTGGCGCAGCGGGAGATACACCTCCGGGGCCAGGATCAGCACCAGCAGGGCGGTGGCCAGGGACAGGTGGCCGTCGACCAGGCGCAGGCCGATGCCCACGGCGACCAGGGCGACCGACAGGGTGCCCAGCAGCTCCAGGACGAGCGAGGACAGGAACGCCAGGCGCAGCGTGCGCATGGTGACGCGGCGCTGGTCGGCGCTGATCTGGGCGATCACCTCGGCCTGGCGGCGGGCGCGGCCGAAGACGCGCAGGGTGGGCAGGCCGGCGATCACGTCCAGGAAGTGGTGGGACAGGCGGCTCAGCAGGCGGAACTGGCGCCGGTTGGCGGCCTCGGTCTGCAGGCCGACCAGGGCCATGAAGACCGGGATGAGCGGCAGCGTCAGCGCCATGGTGCCGGCCGCGATCAGGTCGGCGGGGGCGATGCGGGCCAGCAGGATCAGCGGGACCAGGGCGGCCAGGACGAGCTGCGGCAGGTACCGCGCGAAGTATGCGTCCAGCGCGTCCAGCCCCCGCGTGGCCAGCGTCGCGACCTCGCCGCTCGGCGGGGCCGCGGCCGGGCCGAGCGCGGCGACGTGGGCGAGCAGGCGGGAGCGCAGCTGGCGCTTGACCGCGGCGGCGGCCCGGGTGGCCGCCGCCTCCTGGGCCCAGGCCAGCACGGCCCGGGCGGCGGTCACCGCGGCCAGCGCCCCGAGCGTGGGACCGATGCGCCGCACGTCTGCGCCGTGCAGGTAGACGTCGGCGATCGCGTCGGCCAGCAGCGTCGCCTGCGCGACCAGCAGGCCGGCGAGGGCGGCCCCGAGCAGGACCGAGAGGGCCAGGTAGGAGCGGGCCGCCCGGGCGTAGCGCAACAGCCGCGGGTCCAGCGGCTTCACCGCCGCACCGCCGGTGCCGCGCCCGGCGGGCCGGGCCGCGCCGCCCGGCGCACCGGGCGGGCGGACGGCCGGGTCACTGGTGGGCCGCCGGGATGTGCTCGACGCGCAGGCGCCGGCGGAAGACCCAGTAGCTCCAGGACTGGTAGCCCAGCACGATCGGGGTGAAGCAGGCGGCGACCCAGGTCATAACCTTCAAGGTGTACGGCGAGGACGCCGCATTGGTCACCGTCAGGCTCGCGCCGCCGTCCAGGGTGGTCGGCATGACGTCCGGGAACAGCGTCACGAACAGGGCCGCCACGGCCAGGACCAGGGTGGCCCCGGTGGCCACGAAGGCCCAGCCCTCGCGGCGGGCCCGCACAGCGGGGACCGCGGCCAGCAGGGCGGCGGCGGCCGCGGCGGACAGCGCCCAGCCCCACGCGTCGTCGTGGGTCAGCTGGGTCCACAGCAGGAAGGCGGCGGCGAGCGCGACGGCCGGGACGGTCAGGCGCCAGGCCAGGGCGCCGGCGCGGTGCCGGATGTCGCCGTCGGTCTTCAGGGCCAGGAACACCGCGCCGTGCAGGGCGAACAGCGACAGCGTGGTCAGGCCGCCGAGCAGGGCGTAGGGGTTGAGCAGGGTGAAGAGGTTGCCGGCGTACTCGTGATGGGCGTCGAGCGGAACCCCGCGCACGATGTTGGCGAACGCCACGCCCCACAGGATCGACGGGACCAGGCTGCCGCCGACGATGGCCGCGTCCCAGCGGCGCCGCCACCGTGGACTGTCGATCTTGCCACGGTATTCGAACGCCAGTCCCCGCAGGATCAGCGCCACGACGATGAGCAGCAGCGGGAGGTAGAAGCCGGAGAAGAGCGTGGCGTACCACTCCGGGAAGGCCGCGAACGTGGCGCCGCCGGCGACGAGCAGCCACACCTCGTTGCCGTCCCAGACGGGCCCGATGGTGTTGATGAGCAGGCGGCGCTCGCGCTCGTCCTTGCCGAGGACGGGCAGCAGCAAGCCGACGCCGAAGTCGAAGCCCTCGAGGAGGAAGTAGCCGCACCAGAGCACGGCAATGAGCGCGAACCAGACGGTGGTGAGTGCCATGACGAGTGCCTCCTCTCTCAGTACGCGAACGCGAGCGGGCGGTCGGCTTCATCTTGGTCGGGGGGTACGACAATTTCGGGCGCGCCGGCCTTGGCGTACTTGACCATGAGCATCAGTTCGACGACGGCGAGCCCGCCGTACAGCAGCGTGAACACGATCAGCGAGGTCGCCACCGACGCCGCGGAGACCGACGGCGACACGCTCTGGGAGGTCTTGAACAGGCCGAAGACGGTCCAGGGCTGGCGGCCGACCTCGGTGAAGATCCAGCCGAAGGAGTTGGCCAGCAGCGGCATCGCGACGGTGGACAGCGCGGCCAGCCAGAGCCAGCGGTTGCGGGGCGCGCGGTCCTTGCGCGTGAACCACAGGGCCATCGCGGCCACGGCCATGGCGAGCGCGCCGAAGCCGATCATCAGGCGGAACGACCAGTAGGTGATCGGCACGTACGGCACGTAGTCGCCGTCGCCGTACTGCTGCTGGTATTGCTTTTGCAGGTCGTTGATGCCCTCGACCTCGCCCTGCGGGTCGGCGGTGGCCATGAACGACAGCAGCGACGGGATGCGCACGCTGGCGACCTCCTCGCGGCCGTCCAGCGAGCCGATGGTGAACACCGAGAACGACGCGGGCTTGCTGGTGTCGTAGAGCGCCTCGGCGGCGGCCATCTTCATCGGCTGCTGCTCGGTCATGATGCGCGCCTGCAGGTCGCCGGTGATGAGCACGCCGACGCCGGCCACGAGCACCACCCAGGCGCCCAGGCGCAGGCCGGGGCGGAACACGTCGGTCTGGTTGCCGCGGCGCAGGTGCCAGGAGCTGATCGCGAGCAGCACCGCGCCGGCGGTGAGGAAGCAGGCGGTGATCGTGTGCGGGAAGGTGACCAGCGCGGTGCTGTTGGTGAGCACGGCCCCGATGTCGGTGAGCTGGGCCCGGCCGCGCTCGGCGTCGATGGTGTAGCCGACGGGGTGCTGCATCCAGGAGTTCGCGGCCAGGATGAAGTACGCCGACAGCTGCGTGCCGATCGCGGCCAGCCAGATCGTGGCCAGGTGCACCCGCTTGGGCAGGCGGTCCCAGCCGAAGATCCACAGGCCGAGGAAGGTCGACTCCAGGAAGAACGCGAGCAGGCCCTCGATCGCGAGCGGGGCGCCGAAGATGTCGCCGACGAAGCGTGAGTACGCGCTCCAGTTCATGCCGAACTGGAACTCCTGCACGATGCCGGTGACGACGCCCATGGCGAAGTTGATCAGGAACAGCTTGCCCCAGAACTTCGTCGCCTTGAGGTATTTCTCCTTCCCCGTGCGCACCCATGCGGTCTGTAATCCGGCGACCAGCGCGGACATGCCGATGGTGATCGGCACGAAGATGAAGTGGTACACGGTGGTGATCGCGAACTGCCACCGCGCGAGATCGAGGGCGCTCATGCCAGCGATTCTGTTGCCGAGCCGAACGGGACAGCAGGGCCGAAAGTCCCATCGCGCCGGGCCCTCAGGACCCGCAGGGCCGCGGGAGCGGCCAGACCATGGCCAAACCGCTACGGCACCGGGTCGTGGGTCCCCCGCGGCGTCGACGGGTTGCAGCGGCGAATCCGCGCCGCCGTCAGCCGCGACCCGACCACCAGCCCGTAGCGGCGCACCGCCTCGAGGCCGTAGTTGCTGCACGAGGGCACCTGCCGGCACCGCGTCGGCAGGTGCGGCGAGAGGAAGCGCTGGTAGCCACGGATGGCCACCATCCCGGCCCGCCCCGGCCCGCTGGCCGAGCGCCGCGGCGGCCGGGTCGGCGCCGCGATCGCCATCGCCGACAGCAGCGAGGTGAACATCAGGAAGTTGCAGTCGCATCCGGGCACGTCACAGCCGTCGCACCCGGGGATGTCGCAGCCGTTGCACCCGCTGACGTCACAGCCGGTCCAGTCGTTCCACCACCGGCGCCTGTGCGCTGTCTCGCCCGTTTCCACGCAGCGCATTTTGCAGAGGTACCACCGGATAGATCAATGCTGCTGTCAAGGATCAGGCAGGTTGCGGCAAGCGGCCCGATCACCGGGACAACGTTCCCGGGCGGCCGGGACAGGCGGACGCTGCGGCCCGGGGCGGCCCGGCCGGACAGTGCCGGCATGACTTCTTCGAGAACATGGGCGTTCGCCGGGGCCCTCGGCGGGCTCGCCGGGCTGGTCGGCCTCTTCATCTGCAGCAACCTCACCGCGCAGGTCGGGGACGGGATCAAGGACAACGCGCTGGTGGTGGCGGCCGTCAGCGGCCAGCGCGGGTACGTCTGGGCCACCCAGGCGATCTGCTTCGCGGTGGCGGCGCTGCTGGTCGTCTTCGCGGCCGGGCTGCGCCGGCACCTCGCGGCGCAGGAGCCGGCCGGCGGGCTGGTGCCGGCGGTCGCCGCGGGCGGCGTCGGGCTGGTCGCCGTGCTGCTGCTCGTCGGGGGCGGCATCAGCACCGAGCTGTACTGGGCCCTCGGCGAGCCGCAGCGCTGGGACCCCGACACGATCGCCGCGCTGATCGAGGTCTACAACACGCTGCCGTGGCTGTGGGCCGGGGCCGGGATCGCGGCCGCGGCGGTGGCTGTGGGCGGGCTGCGGCACGGGTCGGCGAGCCGGTGGCTGGGCGCGGTCAGCGGGATCTGCGCGGTGCTCGTCGCGGCCACGCAGGTGTTCCCGGCGCAGTACGGCGCCCTCTTCCCCGGCGCCGTGTGGGTGTTCGTCGCCGGGCTGGGGTTCGCGTTCGGCGGCCGCGGGCGGGCGGCGGTCGTCTAACGTGCAGCCGATGAGGGCGTGGCTGTTGGGTGCCGCAGGGCTGGTGCTGGCCGGGGTGGCCGCCTGGCTCGCGGTGCGCAACGACGCGCCCGCCGGGGAGGTCGCGTACCTGCCGGCGGTCGCGGCGTGCGCGGTCGCCGGCGCACTCATCGCCGCCCGGCGGCCCGGAAACCCGGTCGGCCGGTTGCTGCTCACCAGCGGCCTGTCGTTCGCGGTGCTGGAGTGCTGCGGGCAGGCCGCGGTGGCCGGGGTCCGGGCGCTCGCCTGGCCGCAGACGTGGCTGTGGGTGCCGGCCAACCTCGGGCTCGCGCTGCTGCCCGCGTACTTCCCCGACGGGCGGCCGGCCCGGTGGTGGCGGTGGCCGGTGCGCGGACTGCTCGGGCTGGCGGCGGCGGCCGCGCTCACCGGGGCGCTGCGGCCGGGGGTCAACGAGCAGGTGCGGCCCGCGGCGCCGGCCAACCCGCTCGGCGTGGCCGCGATGGCCGGGGTCGCGCCGGTGGCCGAGAAGGCGTTCACGCTCGCCGCCGCCCTGGTCTTCGTGGCCGGGGCGGCCGGCGTGGTGCTGCGCGCCCG
Source organism: Dactylosporangium sp. NPDC051485 (assembly GCF_040682015.1). Lineage (NCBI taxonomy): Bacteria > Bacillati > Actinomycetota > Actinomycetes > Micromonosporales > Micromonosporaceae > Dactylosporangium > Dactylosporangium sp. NPDC051485. The sequence goes on along the minus strand of NZ_JBFAZW010000090.1, from coordinate 38,518 downwards.
CGGGCTCGACCGGGTGCCCCGGCAGCAGGCGCGCTGGCTGGCGTACACCTGCGGGATCGTCGCCCTCGTCGTGCTGGCGCGGCTGGCCACCGGGCTGCTCGACGGCGAGCCGCATCGGGTCTGGCCGGTCGACGGGGCGGCCTGGGACGTGGCCGACGGGCTCGCCATTGCGCTCATCCCGGCCGGCGTCGGGGTGGCCGTGCTGCGCCACCGGCTCTTCGATATCGATCTGCTCATCAGCCGTACCGCGGCCTTCGCCGTGCTCACCGCGGCGGTGAGCGGCGCCTACCTGCTGGCCGTCGGGGCGCTCGGCGCGTCGTCGGTGCTCGCCGCCGTGGCCGCCGCGCTGGTCCTCGGCGGGCTGCGGGAGTGGGTGCAGCGCCGGGTCAATCTCCTGGTGTACGGCGAACGCGACGACCCGTACACGGTGCTCACCCGGCTCGGCGAGCGCCTGGCCGCCGTGCCCGACCCGGGGGCGATCCTGGCCACGGCGACCGGCACGGTCCGGGAGGCGCTGCGGCTGTCCTACGTCGGCGTCGAGGTCGACGGCGGCCCGCTCTACGAGCTCGGCACCCGGCCGGCCGACCCGGTCACGCTGCCGCTGGTGGCCGGGGGCGAGCCGGTCGGCGCGCTGCGGCTCGGCCCGCGGCCCGGGGAGGCGACCCTGGGCCGGCGCGACCGGCGGCTGCTGGCCGACCTGGCCGGGCCGATCGGCGTCGCCGTGCAGGCGGTGCGCTACTCCGCGGCCCTGCAGCGCTCCCGCGAGCAGCTCGTCGTGGCCCGCGAGGAGGAACGCCGCCGGCTGCGCCGCGACCTGCACGACGGGCTCGGGCCGACGCTCGCCGGCCTCACCATGCGGGCCGAGGCGGCCCAGGAGGTGGGCGGCGAGGAGGCGCGGCGGCTGCTGGAGGAGATCGTGACCGACGCGCAGACCGCGGTCGCCGACGTGCGGCGGCTCGTCGAGGGGCTGCGCCCGCCGGCCCTGGACACGCTCGGGCTGGTCGGCGCGCTGCGGGCGCACCTGGCCGGCTGGCCCGCCGGGCCGCGGGTCCGGCTCGACGCGCCCGACGACCTGGGGCCGCTGCCGGCGGCGACCGAGGTGGCGGCGTACCGGATCGCGGTCGAGGCCCTCGCGAACGCCCGCCGGCATGCCGGGGCGGGTGCGGTACACCTGCGGCTCGCTCTGGTCGAGGATGGGCTTCGGCTGACGGTCAGCGACGACGGGCGCGGCACGCGGCCGGGAACGGACGGGGTGGGGATGCACTCGATGCGGGAGCGGGCCGCGGAGCTCGGCGGCGAGCTGACCGTCAGGTCCACGCGCGACGGCACCAGCGTGTCCGCGCGGCTGCCGATGGCGGCGAACCCGTGAGCGAGCCGGTGCGGGTCCTCGTCGTCGACGACCACGAGCAGTTCCGGGCCGGGCTGCGGGCCCTGCTGGCCACCAGCGCCGAGGTCGAGGTGTGCGGCGAGGCGGCCAGCGCCGAGGAGGCCCTGGCCGCGCTGCCCCGGCTGCAGCCCGACGTGGTCCTGCTCGACCTGGTCATGCCCGGGATGGGCGGCATCGCGGCGGCCGCGCGGATGGCCGCCGACATGCCGCACGTGCGGGTCCTGGTGCTCAGCATGGCCGACGACGACGATTCGGTCTTCGCCGCGGTGCGCGCCGGCGCCCGCGGCTACGTGCTCAAGGGCGCCCGCCGGTCGGAGATCATCCGCTCGATCCGGGTGGTCGCCGACGGCGAGGCGATCTTCGGGCCGGCCATCGCGACCCGGCTCATGGGGTACTTCGCCGCCCTGGACCGCACCGCCCCCGACCCGTTCCCGGAGCTCACCCAGCGGGAGCGGCAGATCCTGGCCCACATCGCCCGGCACCTGACCAACCCGCAGATCGCCGAGCGGCTCGGGGTGAGCCAGAAGACCGTGCGCAACCATGTGTCGAACATCTTCACCAAGCTGCAGGTGGCCGACCGCGCCCAGGCCATCGTCCTGGCCCGCGAGGCCGGGCTCACCGGCGACTGAGGCGGCTCATGACGGCTTCGCGATGACCTGGAACTTGTTCTCGGACCGGCGGGCGAACTTCACGAAGCCACGCAGCCCCGACAGCCCCTCCATCAGGCCGAAGACCGGGATCAGCGCGATCACGGCGAAGGGCTCCCACCAGCGGCGGCGCCCGTTCTCGGAGACCGCGGCGTTGACCCGCAGGCCCTCCCAGTACATCCAGATGACGTACGCCATGTTCAGCGCCCACAGCGGGATGACGATGTTCGTCACCGGGGAGGTGTTGCGGTCCGCGACGAGGAAGGCCAGCAGCATGACCACGGCCACGTTCTGGAACGGCCCGATCACCCACGAGATGACCGAGTAGCCCAGCAGCAGCCGGTTGCGCAGCTGCAGGGAGCGGTTGAAGACCAGCCCGGCCAGCCCCCACGACCACCGCTCCCGCTGCTTGAAGAAGTCGCGCATGCTGGCCGGTGAGGCGCCGTAGCAGCGGCCCGCGAACCAGGCGCTGCGCCCCTCGTAGCGGGCGCTGAACAGCAGCGCGAACTGGGCGTCCTCGACGAGGCTGCGAGGGCCGAAGTCCCAGCCGATGCTCGCCTCGATCGAGGCGCGCACCAGCAGCAGCTCGCCGTGCACGCCGGCCCGGGGCGTGCCGCCACCGGTCCAGGCGGAGAAACGCCCGACGTCCTCCGCCGGGCGGGCCGAGTCGGCGAGCCAGGTCAGGCGGTTCGCCGCATATTCGCGGGGGTACGTCAGGATCCCCTGCGCCAGGTGCTTGCGCTCGGGCCCGGCCTGCGCCTGCTCCGCCACGAACCGGGCTATCGCCAGGGCCGTGTCCGGGCCGACCCCGGTGTCGTCGTCCATGTGCAGCACCCACACGTCGTCGCGCGCCTCCCCCTCCCGGCTGCGCTGCTCCGCCAGGTAGTGGGTGGCACGCGCCTTGAACCGCGTGCCGTTCGGGGTGCGGTAGCCGTCCGGCACGGTCACCACGCGGACCTTGTCGCTGCCCGCGGCGAGGTCGGCGATGGGCCCGGCCGCCTCGCAGCCCTCGTCGACGACGACGTCGACCCGCAGCCGCGGGAAGCGGTCCGGCAGGTGGCTCAGGTACGAGCGCACCGAGCGCTCCAGCGCCGGGTAGGTGTCGTGCCGCCCGACGGTGGGCACCGCGACGATGAGCTGCTCGCCGCTTGGCACCGGGGCGCCGTCGGACCAGCGCTCGTGCGACTCGCGCAGGGCCCGGCGGGTTCTTCGGATGCCGACGATGCCGGTCAGCGTGGTGAAGAGCGGCCATGTCCAGACCACGGTCAGCGGCCAGCCGAGCCGGCCGGAGTACGACCCGGTGAGCCACAGGTCGCCCAACACGACGACGACGAAGGACAGGATCAGGGGCAGGTACGTCGGTCTCCAGCGGGCGAGCCGGCGGTGCAGCTCCTCCGATCGCTCCACGCCGCGGTATCTACCCGGCCTGGGCGGCGTACACCTCGGCCTCCCGCGCCGTGGCCCGGATACCGTCCGGGCCGTCGAACAGCCGCCTCCCCCACTGCGTCAGGCGGTCCGCGGCGAAGCCGGTGGCCGCGTCGAGGTACTCCACGCCGCCGGTGTTGCCGCTCCACGACCAGCCGAGGTAGCCGATCCCGCGGGCGGCGGCCTCGCGCATGATGGCGTCGGCGTCGACGGCGCCGTCGGTGTGCTTCCACCCGAACTCGCCGACCACCAGGGGCAGGCCGGCCCGGTGGAACGCGTCGTAGTAGCCGGTCACCTTGGCGGCGGTGTCGTACACGCCGTACATGTGCACAGAGAACGCGACGTTGTGCCGCGGGTCGCTCGCGAACACGGCCGGCGCGTTGCCGCGCATGACGCCCTTCCAGTCCTGGCCCCAGCCGGGCGCGTCGACCATGAGCAGGTGGCCGAGGCCGGCGGCGCGCAGCCGGGCGATCGCCGCCTCCGTCGCGGCGGTCCAGGCCTCGGCGCCGGTGTTGCCGTACGGCTCGTTGCCGAGGTTGACCACGACGTAGTCCTCCTGGCCCTGCAGCACCGGCCGCAGCCCGGCCCAGAAGTCGGCGGCCTCGTCGAGGCCGACGGACCCGTCCTGTTCCCCGTGGCCGGTGGTGTCGTGGTACTCCAGCACGCAGATCAGCCGGTTAGCCTTGCAGCGGGCAATGATGTCCGCCACCTCGCCCGCCGTGACCCGGCCGTCGAGGACCACGCGCAGCGTGTTGGCCCCGAGCCGCTTGACGTCGGCGTACACCCCGCTCTGGGCCTTGTACCAGGCGTACGGGTGGCTGATCCCGCGCATGACGAACGGCTTGCCGTCCCCTTCGACGATCTGTGCGCCCTTCACGTGCAGGCCCTTGTGCGTGGCGTGCGTGGCCGTGCCCTTCGGCGCGGGCCGGCTGTGCAACGCGAGAGCCACGAGCGCGGCGACCACCATCAGACCCACGATAACCGCTGATTTCCGCATGAATCCCCATTCGTCGGGCGTCGGCGGCGGCCAGCGTACCTGGCCGCAGTAGCGTGGCAACCGTGGCGATGAACGTCGCACAGAAGCTCATCCACGCCCACCTGGCCGGCGGCGACCCGGCGGCCGGCGAGGAGGTCGCCCTGCGGGTCGACCAGACGCTCACCCAGGACGCGACCGGCACGATGGTCATGCTGGAGCTCGAGGCGCTGGGGATCGACCGGGTGCGGACCGAGTCGGTGCAGTACGTCGACCACAACCTGCTGCAGGCCGACGAGCGCAACATGGCCGACCACCTGTTCCTGCGCTCCGCCTGCCGGCGCTTCGGCGTGTGGTACTCCAAGCCCGGCAACGGCGTGTCCCACCCCACCCACATGCAGCGCTTCGGCGTGCCCGGGAAGCTGCTCGCCGGCTCCGACTCGCACACCTGCGCCGCCGGCTCGCTGGGCATGCTGGCCATCGGCGTCGGCGGCCTGGACGTGGCGATGGCCATGGCCGGCGAGCCGCTGTACCTGGTCATGCCCGAGATCTGGGGCGTGCGCCTGACCGGCGAGCTGCCGCCGTGGGTGAGCGCCAAGGACGTGATCCTGGAGATGCTGCGCCGCCACGGGGTGGCCGGCGGGGTGCACCGCATCATCGAGTACCACGGCCCCGGCCTGGCCGGCCTGTCCGCCATGGACCGCCACGTCATCGCCAACATGGGCGCCGAACTGGGCGCCACGACGAGCGTGTTCCCCGCCGACGACCGGGTCCGCGAGTTCCTCGAGGCCGAGGACCGGGCGGAGGACTTCACGCGGCTCGGGGCGGACGACGGCGCCGGCTACGACGTGACCGACGAGATCGATCTGTCCGCGCTGGTACCGCTGATCGCCCGCCCGGGATCGCCCGGCGACGTGGTGGCGGTGCAGGAGGTCGCCGGGGCCGACGTACACCAGGCGGTCATCGGCTCGTCGGCCAACCCGGGCCTGCGCGACTTCGCCGTCGTGGCCGCGATCCTGGCCGGCCGGCAGGCCCACCCGCAGGTGTCGCTGGACGTCAACCCGTCCTCGCGGCAGACCCTCGCCGACCTGACCGCGATGGGCGCGACGATGACCCTCATCCAGTCCGGCGCCCGGCTGCACCAGACCGGCTGCCTGGGCTGCATCGGCATGGGCCAGGCCCCGGCGATCGGCCGCAACAGCCTGCGCACGATGCCGCGCAACTTCCCCGGCCGCTCCGGCACCGCCGACGACCGGGTCTGGCTGTGCTCCCCGGAGACCGCCGCGGCCGCCGCCCTGACCGGCCGGATCACCGACCCGCGCACCCTGGGCATGGACTACCCGGCGCTGTCGCTGCCGTCGCGCTCCGCGGTCAACCGGGCGATGCTGGAGCCCCCCACCGACGAGCCGGCCGAGCTGGACAAGGCGCCGAGCATCGGCTCCCTGCCCGACCTGGACCCGATGCCCGCCGACCTGGCGGCTCGCGTCGCCATCGTGGTCGGCGACGACATCTCCACCGACGAGATCCTGCAGGCGGGCGCGGAGGCGCTACCCTTCCGCAGCAACATCGCCAAGCTCGCCGAGTTCACCTTCCGCCGCGTCGACGCCGGCTACGTCGAGCGGGCCGAACACCCCCACGCAATCGTCGCCGGCCGCAACTACGGCCAGGGCTCCTCCCGCGAGCACGCCGTGCTGGCCCCGCGCTCCCTCGGCCTGCGGCTGGTGCTGGCCCGCTCCTACGCCCGCATCCACTGGCAGAACCTGGTCAACTTCGGAGTGCTGCCGCTGGAGTACGGCGACGACTCCGACATCCCCGCCACCGGCGACCGCCTGGAGCTGCCCGGCGTGGCCGACGCGCTCCGCAACGACCACGACATCGAGGTCCGCAACGCGACCCGCGGCAGCACCATCCGCTGCCGCCACCGCCTCTCCCCGCGCCAGGTCGACCTGATCCTGGCCGGCGGCCGCATCCCCACCTTCCGCGCCGCCGGATAGCGGTTACCGAGCTGCGCTTGGGGTGCTGTCACGCCCAACGGCAGCCGGGGCTCCTCCACCGGCAGCCGCTGCTGGACCAGGGTCCTGGTGCCTTACTCGGAGCGGCCCGCAGTGCGACCGCCGGCTCGGCGGTGGCGCTAGCCGCGGCGGGGGCGCTCGTTGCCGCCGCCATGAAGGCGACAGCCACAATCCCGCCGAGAACGATTCGTCCTACCTTGTTCATGCGTCTCCCTAACACCGTGCATATGGCAACGATGATCCACGCAGACCGGGAGCGGGCACGGTGCGTACGCCGTGCAGTTGCGTGGCAGCCAACCCGTGTGCGGGCGTCAGGACTCGACGCGGGCGGCCCGGTACAGTGACTGGAGTGGACGCGCCGGGGTTCGAGCGGCTGCGGCGCAGCTCGGCGGCGTCCGACGCGGTGCGCAGCATCCAGCGGATGATTGTGGACGGCCGGCTGCGGCCGGGGCAGCGGTTGCCCGCGGAGCGCGAGCTCAGCGAGATGCTCGGGATCAGCCGGCCCACCCTGCGCGAGACGATCCGGTCGCTGGTCAGCCTCAACATCCTGGAGAGCCGCCACGGCGCCGGGACGTTCGTGGCGTCGCTGGACACCGCGGCGCTGCTGGAGCCGTTGCAGTTCGTGATGGCGCTCAACGAGCGCACGATCGACGAGCTGTTCGAGGCGCGGCTGCTGCTGGAGCCGGCGCTCGCCGCCCTGGCGGCCCAGCGGGCCGGGGCCGCGGACGTGGCGGCGATGCGGGCCGCGCTCGACGGGCCGGATCCGGTGGCCGCGGACACCGAGCTGCACCGGCTCATCGCCGGGGCCGCCGGCAACGCGCTGCTCGCCACGATGCTGCAGACCCTCGCCACCCTCGGCGCGCAGAGCCGCCGGCTGACCGCGGCCGCGCCCGGTGTCCTGCCGAGGACCGCCAGCGAGCACGCGGCGATCGTGGGCGCCATCGAGCGGGGCGATGCCGACGGCGCGCGGGCGGCGATGGCCGCCCACCTGGAACGGATCGCCGCCGTCGCGCGCGGAAGCGCCGTTACGTAAGGGCGCCGAGCTTGCGCAGCGTAATCAGGTAACACTATTTACAAAAAACTAAGTCTTGTTTACTAATTGAGATGGACAGATGTCCATCCCTCGATCAGTACGCGCACGGGAGGGTAGCCACCCCATGCCCAAAAGACGACTCCTCGCACTCCTGGCCACGGCAGGCCTGACGATCGCCGCCGCCACGGCCGCCATCCTGCCCACGGCCGCCGCCCACGCGGACGCCGCCTGCGCGCCCGCGTACGCCGACGCCACGGTGTACACCGGCGGCATGCAGGCCTCGTACAACGGCCACAACTGGACCGCCAAGTGGTGGACCCAGCACGAGGTCCCGAGCACCGGCGGCTCCGGCGTCTGGGCCGACAACGGCAGCTGCGGCGGCGGCACCGGCGGTGGCGGTGGCACGGGCACGTGCAACTACCCGAACTGGGTCGCCGGCCAGTCGTACGTCACCGGCGCGATCGTGCGGTACACCAACGGCCAGTACTACCAGGCCACGCACGACAACCCGGGCTACGACCCGACCATCAGCACCTGGTACTGGTCGCCGTACACCTGCGGCGGTGGCACCGGCGGCGGGGGCGGGGGCGGGGGCGGGGGCGGCGGTGGCAACACCGGCGGCTTCGTGGTCAGCGAGGCCCAGTTCAACCAGATGTTCCCGAGCCGCAACTCGTTCTACACGTACGCCGGGCTGACCGACGCCATGCAGAAGTACCCCGCGTTCGCCACCACCGGCAGCGACACCGTCAAGCGCCAGGAGGCCGCGGCGTTCCTGGCCAACGTCAGCCACGAGACCGGCGGCCTGGTGTACATCAACGAGATCAACACCGCGGCCTGGCCGAACTACTGCGACCGGAGCCAGCCGTACGGCTGCCCGGCCGGCCAGTCGGCGTACCACGGCCGCGGCCCGATCCAGCTGAGCTGGAACTTCAACTACAAGGCGGCCGGCGACGCGCTCGGCGTCGACCTGCTCAACAACCCGGAGCTGGTGGGCACGAACTCGTCGATCTCCTGGCAGACCGGCCTGTGGTACTGGATGACCGGCACCGGCAACGCCGGCACCACGTCGCACAACGCGATGGTGAACGGCCAGGGCTTCGGCACCACGATCCGGGCGATCAACAGCATCGAGTGCAACGGCGGCAACACCGCGCAGATGCAGAGCCGGGTGAACCTCTACAACCAGTTCGTCGGCATCCTCGGCGTCCCGGCCGGCGGCAACCTCACCTGCTGAACCAAGGAACCAAGGAACCAAGGAACGCACGGTCGATTGGCTTGTCCACTTGACCTCTGCGGTTTAGGGTCCTCGGCATGAAGCTTTGCCGAATCGGGCCCGAAGGAGGCGAGCGCCCCGCCGTCATCGACGACGAGGGCGCCGCCTTCGACCTCACCGGCCTCACCGCCGACATCGACGGGCCGTTCCTCGCGGGCGGCGGCATCGAGCGGGTCCGGGAGGCCCTCGCCGCCGGCGCGCTGCCGCGGCTCGGGGACGCGACGGGCCTGCGCTACGGCCCGCCGGTCGCCGGCATCGGCAAGATCGTCTGCATCGGGCTGAACTACGCGCGGCACGCCGCCGAGTCCGGGGCCGAGCCGCCGGCCGAGCCGGTCGTGTTCATGAAGGCGGCGGACACCGTGGTCGGGCCCGACGACGAGGTGCGCATCCCGCGGGCCAGCACCAAGACGGACTACGAGGTCGAGCTGGCCGTCGTCATCGGGAGCCCGGCGCGGTACCTCGAGAGCCCCGCCGACGCCGAACGGCACATCGCCGGGTACGCCGTGGCCAACGACGTCTCCGAGCGGGAGTTCCAGCTCGAGCGCGGCGGGCAGTGGGACAAGGGCAAGAACTGCGAGACGTTCAACCCGCTCGGCCCCTGGCTGGTGCCGGCCGCCGGGCTGGACGTGCCCGCGCTGCGGCTGCGCTCCTGGGTCAACGGCGAGCCGAGGCAGGACGAGCGCGCGGCGGACATGATCTTCGACGTGCCGCACGTGGTGTGGTACCTCAGCCAGTTCATGACTCTGTACCCTGGCGACGTCATCAACACCGGCACCCCGGCGGGCGTCGCCATGGGCCTGCCCGGCCAGCCGTACCTCCGCCCGGGCGACGTCGTGGAGCTGGAGATCGAAGGACTGGGCCGCCAGCGCCAAACCCTGGTGTGACCACAGCGGGGGGCGAGCCCGGCGCGCTCCCCCACCGGCTGCTCGCCGTCCCTGTTCGGTCAGGGCGTCGGTGCCGACGAGCGCGTCGCACCGAATGACCGGTCGACCTCCGTGCCCTGCCGGCCCTGGCCGTCCATGGGCAGCTTCACGGTGAGCGACGTGCCGTGGCCGACGGGGCTGGTCAGCGTCAGCGTGCCGCCGAGCGCCTCGACGCGGTCGCGCACGCCGGCCAGGCCGGAGCCCCGACACGGATCCGCGCCGCCGGTGCCGTTGTCGTGGACGGTCACGCTGAGGACCTCGCCCTGTGCTGATCCGTCCGGCGCCGATGCGTCGGCAACGATATCGAGCTCCACGTCGATCTCGGAGGCGTCGGCGTGCGTGGCCGAGTTGGCAAGTCCCTCGGAGACCACGTGGTAGGCGGCGACTTCGACATGACCCGGCAGAGGGCGATCCGGCCGGCCGCGGACCGCCACCGGGACCGGGCAACGGCGGGCGAGCGCCTTGATCGCCGAGACCAGCCCGCCCTGGGAGAGCAGCGCCGGATGGATGCCGCGGACGATCCGCTGGAGGTCGTCGAAGGCGACGGACAGCCCCGCGGCGGTGTCCGACAGCCGGGATCGCAGCTCGCCGAGCTCCTCGGGGACCAGCGCCTCGACGACGCGCAACTCGAGCCCGAGCGAGACGAGCCGCTGCTGCACACGGTCGTGGAGGTCGCGTTCGATGCCGCGGCGGGCCTCGTCCGCGGCGAAGACGAGCCGGGCGCGTGACGCGGTGAGCTCCGCACGGCTCTCGGTGTTGGCGATCGCGGTGGCGACGAGTTCGGTGAACCGGGCGAGCTCGTGCTCGATGCCACGTGGCGGCGGCCCGGCATCGCACCACAGGGCGGCAAGGACGCCCCAGACCCGGCCGTCGACGATGATCGGCGCGCCGGCGGAGGCCTGGATGCCCTCGGCGCGGGCGAGGTCGGCGAGCGCGCCCCGGGCGCCCTCGTACGAGTCCATGCGGGCGGGGCGGGAGTCGCGCAGCACGAGCCCCGTGACGCCGCCGGAGCCGTCGAGCCGCCTGCCCAGCATCGGCTCGACTCCTGTCGTGCGGTACTCGGCGACGACGGTCACCGAGTTCGGCCCCTCCTTGCGCATCACCCGGGTGGCGTCCGGGCCGAACAGCTCGGCCGCCTCGGTGGCGACCGCGGCGGCGAGCTCGGCGGGGTCGACGCCGTGGCCCACGAGCTCCGCCACCCGCCGCAGCGCCGCCTGTTGCATGAGCAGCGCCTGCAGGTCGGCCCGGCTCGCCTGCAGCGAACTGCCGGCCCGCAACACCGTCGCCAGCCCGGGCACCACCCCGTCCCGCAGGCGCCTCATGACACGGTCCGGCAAACCCGCGGGCACGACGAGCGCACCCGGCTGCAACGGCAGCTGGACCCGGCCCTCGCGTGGCGGCACCGCGCCGGGCTCGATCTCCACGTACGGCAGCCGCATGGCGTGCGCGATCCGGTCCGAGACCTCCGGAAGGACCGCGCGCACATCGTCGGCGCCGAGAATCAGCCGAGTCAGCTCGGCGACCGCGTCGGCCTCCCGGCGCCGTTCGATGGTCTCGACCGCCCGCGTGCGGGCCAGCTGCGCCAGCGAACTGGCGACCCCCGCGATCATGAGGTACACCGAGAGCCCGAGCCAGTCCCGCCAGTCCTCCGTGTCGAAGCGCCCGATCGGCGGGGTGTGGAAGAAGTCAAAGACGAGCGCGCTGACGATCGACGTCCCCGCGCCGAGCCACAAGCCCCACACCGTGGAGACGACGAGCACGCCGGGCAGGTAGGCGATGATGGCCAGGGCACCTATGGGAGCGAACTGCCGGAGCGGGTACACGAGCAGGGTTTCCACGACGATGAACCCAGCGGCGACCGCGATCCCCATGGCGAGCGGCGGCGGACTCAGCCGTACCAGCCACGATGCGAGGCGTCCGTGCATCAGTCGGTCCTCTTGTCGAACACGTCGGTTCCACCGTGGCTGGGCAGGCAGAGCCGGCGAGCGGAGGCAACTACTCCAACTCATTGATGTTAGGGCGGTGGGCACCAAACGCAGGACTCGTGGCGGTCCAGGTGCCGCGAACCACCCCAAGATTCACCTCGGGCCTGCAGACCGCTCAGCGGACCGCGCCCGTGACGAGGTCGATGTTCCAGTACCGCTGCAACGACAGGAACAACGCGATGACCGGCAGCACGGACAGCAGCGTGCCGGTGATGACCAGCGAGTAGAGGGAGGCCTCGGCGGCGCCGTGGCGCAGCAGGCTGTAGAGGCCGACCGTGAGCGGGAACTTGCTGTCGTCGGCGATCATGACGAACGGCAGCAGGAAGTTGTTCCAGATCACGATGAACTGCAGCAGGAAGACGGTGATCAGGCCGGGCACCATGAGCCGCAGGCCGACGGACCGGAAGAGCCGCAGCTCGCCCGCCCCGTCGATCCGCCCGGCCTCCAGCAGCGAGTCGTCGACCGCGGCGGCGGCGTAGATGCGGCACAGGTAGATGCCGTACGGATTGAACAGCTGCGGCAGGATCACGCCCGCGTAGCTGTCGGTCAGCCCCACGTGGGACAGCAACAGGTACTGCGGGATCGCCAGCACGATCTGCGGCAGCAGCACACCGGCCAGGATGACGTTGAACAGCGCCTTGCGGCCCGCGAACTCGTACTTGGCCAGCGCGTACCCGGCCGCGGCGGAGATCGCCGAGGCCAGGACCCCGCCGACGCAGGCATACAGGAAGCTGTTGGCCATCCAGCGCCAGAAGATCCCGCCGTGGTACGCCGAGAGCTCCCGGATGTTGCGCACCAGCCCGTCGTCGAGGCTCGGCAGGTACGTCGCCGTGGAGAACAGGTGCGCCGGGGACTTGGTGGCGGCGATGAGGATCCACAGCGTCGGCACGATGCAGTACACGGCGCCGAGGACCAGCGCGGCGGTCGGCAGCAGGGCCACGCCGCGCCGCCCGGGGCGCTGCGGCGCCGGGCCGGGGCGGGTGCGCGGCGGGGCAGGTGCCACGGTCGCGGCGCTCACCGCTCGTCCCCGGCGATGCGGGCCTGCACCACGCGGGCGGCGGCGAACGATACGAGCAGCGCCACCACGGCGAGGACCACGGAGGTGGCCGCCGCCGAGTAGATGTCGGAGGTGACGAACGCGTCGGTGTACACCTTCATGAGTGGCACCCAGGTGGAGGAGATGGCGTTGGACAGCGGCTTGAGGGTGTTGGGCTCGTTGAACAGCTGCGCCGAGGCGAGCACGGTGAACAGGGTGCACATGGTGATCGCCGGCAGCACGAGCGGCACCTTGATGCGCAGCGCGATCTGCAGCTCGGAGCTGCCGTCCAGGCGGGCCGCCTCGTAGATCTCCGGCGGCAGGGCGCGCAGCGCGGTGTAGATGACCACCGTGTTGAAGCCGACCGCGCCCCAGACCACGATGTTCGCCACCGATCCGTAGACGCCGGTCGGGCCGAAGTAGTCGACGTGGTCGCCGCCGATCGGGCTGGTCGCGGGCAGGTACATGAAGCCCCACAGCAGGGACGCGATCACGCCCGGCACCGCGTACGGCAGGAAGATCAGCAGCCGGGCCGCCCGGGTGAAGCGGGCCCGGGCGGTGTCCAGCAGCAGGGCGAACAGCAGCGCCAGCCCGATGGTGACCGGGATCGTGACCGCGCCGACCGCGAGCATCCGCAGGACGCTGGAGAGCAGCTCGCGGTCGGCTAGCACCTGGCGGTAGTTGTCCAGCCCGGCCCAGACCACCTCGGAGCCGGCGCCGAGCAGCCCCCCGGACACCTTGCGCCGCTGCAGGCTCAGCAGCACGGCGTAGGCGCCCGGGGCCACGATGAACAGCGCGAACAGCAGCGTGGCCGGCAGCACGAGGAAATACGGCAGGGCGCTGCGCCGCCGCCGGCGCGTCGGTGGTGTGCGCATCATCCGACCTTGAAGCCGAGCTTCTTCATGTCGGCCGTGGTGCTCTCCTGGATGGTGTCGAGCGCGGCGCCGAAGGAGCCGCCGTTCTGCAGCGCCGCGCCGAACGCGTCGGTGTAGCCGCGGAAGGTGACGGTGACGTTCGGGCCCCAGATCGAGAAGCTGCGCGCCGACGGGGCGACGGACTTGACGACCGTGTAGAAGTCCGGCTGGTTGGGCAGGAACGCGGGCGGCTTCTGCAGGATCGGCAGCGACCGGCCCGAGGTCGAGGCCGGATAGACGTTGATGTTCTCCACCTGGGCGGCGACCGCGGTGTCGTCGGCGTTGAGCCAGGACACGAACTGGGCGGCCTGGGCCGGGTGGGCGGAGTCGGCCGTGACGGTCACCGCCGAGCCGCCCCAGATGCCGGTGGTCTTGTCGCCGGCGGTCCAGGCCGGCAGCGGCGCCGCCGCCCACTTGCCTTTGGTCTCGGGCGCGATGCCGCCGAGCTGGGCGGGGGCCCAGGCGCCGGAGATCCAGGTGGCGATGCTGCCGTCGTTCATCTGCTTGTTCCACTGCGGCGAGAACGACGGGTTCTTCAGCACCGTGCCGTTCTTGACCAGGCCTTCCCAGTAGCCGGCGACCTTCTTCGACGCCTGGCCGTTGATGTCGACCTTCCACGTCGTGCCGCTGGCCGTCCACCAGTCGGCGCCGGCCTGCTGGACCAGGCCGGTGAACCAGCCGGGGTCGGCGGCGTCGAAGTTGGTCATCGACACGTTCGGGGCCTTCTGGTGCAGCGTCGCGGCCTCCTGGGCGTACTGCTCCCAGGTCGCCGGCACCGCCAGCCCGTACTGCTGGAAGATGTCGGTGCGGTAGAACAGCATCAGCGGCGCGACGTCCTGCGGGATGCCGTACACCTTGCCCTCGAACGTCGTCGCGCTCAGGGTCGCTGCGTCGAAGTTGGTCACAGCCTGCTTGGTGTACTCGGTGATGTCCCGCACCACGCCGTTGGAGACGAGCGCGGGCAGCGACTGGTACTCGACCTTGGCGATGTCGGGGCCGTTCTTGGCCTGGTGCGCGGTGATCATCTTGGCGACGAGCTGGTCGCCGCCGGCCGGGTTGGAGACGGTGACGTGGATGTCGGGGTGGGCGTTGTTCCACAGCGCCACGATTTTGTCCATGTTGGGGTCCCAGTCCCAGAAGGTCAGCTCGACCTTCCCGCCGGCGCTGCCGGAGGGGCCGGGGGTGTCCTTGTCGCCGGAGCAGCCGGCCGACAGGGCGAGCGCGGCGGCGAGCACGCCGGCCAGCAGCGGCGTTCGGAAGGGAATGTTCATGGCGGTTCCTCACTCGGGGGGTGTGTGCGAGCGGAGATCCCAGACTTTTCCTTCGACTTAAGGTAAGTCGGAAGACGGGTGCGGTCAATCGGGTGGTGCCAGCGTCAGTCGGGTGGTGCCAGATCAGGCCGGCAGCGGACGGTCCGCGCCGACCAGGCCGAGCCCGCGCAGCTCGGCCCAGAACGCGGCCGGGATCGGGTGCGCGGCCGCGGCGAGGTTGCGCTCGAGCTCCCCGGCCGACTTGGCGCCGAGCAGCACGGAGGCGGGCGCGGGGTGCGCCGCGGCGAACTGCAGGGCGGCGGCGACCAGCGGCACCCCGTGCCGGCGGCCCACCGCCTCGATGCGGGCCACCCGGTCGGCCACGTCCGGCGGCACCGGCCGGTACAGGAAGTGCGCCCCCGGCACCGCGCCGGTGGCCAGGATGCCGCCGTTGAGCACCGCGCCGAGCACGACCCGCACGCCCCGCTCGGCGCACGCGGCGAACAGCTCGTCGGCCTCGTACTGCTGCAGCAGCGTGTAGCGGTTGGCCAGCAGGATGACGTCCATGTCGGTCTCGCGCACGAACCGGTGCAGCATCGCCGTCTGGTTCATGCCAGCCCCGACGGCGCCGACCGCCCCGCTCGAGCGCAGCTCGGCCAGCGCCGGCCAGGCCTCGTCGATCGCGGCGGCCCAGTGGTCGTCGGGGTCGTGCAGGTACACGATGTCGATCCGGTCCGTGCCCAGCCGCCGGAGGCTCTCGTCGAACTGGCGGAGGATCGCGTCCCGGCCGAAGTCGAAGACCGTGGTGCTCGTGTCGACCACGGTGCGGCCGACCTTCGTGGACACGATCAGGCCGTCGCGGCCGGCAAGGAAGGCGCCCAGGCGCTCCTCGGCCAGGCCGGCGCCGTAGAAGGGCGCGGTGTCGAAGTACCGGATACCCAGCTCCTCGGCCCGCTCCAGGCAGCGCTGCGCCTGCTGGGCGTCCACCTGGTCGGGGAAGATGCCCAGCGGGGCGGTGCCGAGGCCGAAGGGGCCGTTCATCGGCTCGCCCAGACCAGCCCGCGGGCGGTCAGGGTGTGCACCTCGGGCTGGCGCAGGTCCTCGATGCGGTGGCCGATGGCGGAGAAGAAAATCCGGCCGCGGCCCCACTGCCGGGTCCAGACCACGGGCATGCCGACCACCCCTTCGCCCTGGCCGCCGTCGGCCGGGTCGACGACGGTGGTGGCCAGGACCTCGTTGCGGGCGTCGGAGAGCATCCAGTACTGCTCGGTGTGCACCGTGAAGTCCCCGATGCCGGCCACGATCGGATGGTCGGCCTCGATGCGGACCCGGTGGTCGACGAACTCGGCCGGGTGGAACAGGAACAGCCCGCCGACCATGCGCAGGTACTCGTGGTCGTCGGCGAACGTGGCGACCAGCCCGCCGTGCCAGCCGGCCAGCCCGGTGCCGGCGTGGACCGCCCGGCGCAGGCCCTCGCTCTGCTGCCTGGTGAGCGTGCCGCCCGTCCAGCACTGCACGACGAGGTCGGTTCTGGCGAGGAGGGCCTCGTCGCGGTACACGTCGAGGTCCTCGGCGACGGTGACCTCGAAGCCGGCGTCGGCGAGCCCGGGCCGGAACAGCTCGGTGGTCTCGACGGGGGCGTGGCCCTCCCAGCCGCCCCGGACGATGAGCGCCTGGCGCACGGGAGCGGTCATCGCGCGGCCGTCCAGGCCGGCAGGGTCAGCGGCGTGCGCTGGACCCCGATCCACTGCCGCTTGGTGAACCCGGGCATCTGGTTCTCCGCGCCGTGGCGGGCGTGTGCGTCGTTGACGTGGACCTCGCCGGCCTGCAGCCGCTCGGCGACGCCCAGGCCGCGGATCAGGTCGGCGGTGAACACCGAGTCCATCAGCATCGGGTAGCCGTTGACCAGCTCGATCGCCTCCTCGTCGGAGTCCACCACGGTGATCGGGAGGACCGGGCCGAAGATCTCCTCCCGGAACGCGGGCATGTCCGGGGTGACCCCGGTCAGCACCGTCGGGCGGTAGAAGAGGCCATCGTACGTGCCGCCGGTGACCAGCTTCGCGCCCATGGCGATCGACGGCTCGACGATCTCGCGGTGCAGCCGGTCGCGCTGCGCCGCGCTGATGAGCGGCCCGAGGTCGGTGCCCGGGGACAGCGGGTCGCCGACGGTGAGCGCCTCGGCCCGCCGGGTCACGGCGTCGACGTAGCGCTCGGCGACCGCGCGCAGCACGATGTGGCGGCTGGCGCTGATGCAGGTCTGGCCCTGGAACTCCAGGGAGGCCACCATCGCGGCGGACGCCGCCAGCTCGACGTCGGCGTCGTCGAGCACCACGAAGGCGTTGGAGCCGCCGAGCTCCAGGCGCACGTTGCGCAGGTCGGTGGCGGCCGACGCGGCGATGGCCAGGCCCACCGCGCGGGAGCCGGTGAAGTCGAGCAGGTCGACGCCGCGGTGCTCGGCGAGCGCGTGCCCGGCGTCGGGCCCGTCGCCGGTGACGACGTTGAGCACGCCCGGCGGCAGGCCCGCCTCCCGCGCGGCCCGGGCGAGCACCTGGCCGCCGATGATCGGGGTCAGCTCGGCCGGCTTGAGCACGACCGTGTTGCCGAACGCCAGGCCGGGCGCCACCGCCCGCATGGCGAGGTTCATCGGGTAGTTCCAGGGGGTGATCACGCCGAGCACCCCGAGCGGGACGGCGCGCGACATCGACAGCTTCCCGGCCTTGTACGGCTGGAGCAGCTCCCCCGCGCTGTCCGTGGCCTGCACGGCGGAGATCTGCAGCTGGCGGATGCTCGCGCCCACCTCGTCCTCGGCCTTGGCCCGCACGCCGCCGGTCTCGCGCATGCTCTGCCGGACGAGGTCCTCGTGGTGGGCCTCCAGGTAGGCGCCGAGGCGGCGCAGGAATCCGGCCCGCTCGGGGGCGCCGAGCGCGGCCCACCCCGGCTGCGCGGCCCGCGCGGCCCGCACCGCCAGGTCGACGTCGGCCGCGTCGCCCCGCCCGTAGGTGCCGATCGGGGCGCCGGTGGCCTTCTCCAGCACCGGGCCGGTACGCCCGCCGAGCGGGTCACGGAACGTTCCATCGATGTAGAGCTGGCCGTCGCCGGCAGGAGGGGTCATGTGCGGACTCCCGTGGAGGCACTTATGTTACGACTTAAGGTAAGTGCTCGAGGGAAAGCCGTCAATGGCGCCGGCGGTGGCGTCAGCGGGCGTTCGCGGGTCCGCCCGTCGCCAGCAGCTCGACGACCGGGAGCGTGGCGGCGCCGAGCGCGACCGCGTCGGTGCCCAGCTCGCCGAGCCGGATCTGCAGCTGCCCGTAGAGGTAGGGCAGGGCATGGCGGCGGGCCGCCGCCCGCACGGCCGGGAGGATCTGCGGCCCGATGACCTCGGCCACCCAGCCGGCGAGCACCACCCGGTCGGGGTTGAGCAGGTTCACCAGGTTGGCGATGCCGATGCCGAGGTACTCGGCGGTGGTGTCCAGCACGCTCGCCGCCGGGCCGGGACCCGCGGCCCGGGCCGCCAGCTCCGCCAGCCGGCCCTCCGTGCCGACGGCCGCGATGGGCCCGGCGCCGGGCAGCTCCGCGTAGCGCGACAGGACGGCCTCGGCCCCGACATACGCCTCCAGGCAGCCCCGCGACCCGCAGCGGCAGGGCGCGCCGCCGACCGTGATGACCGTGTGGCCCCACTCGATGGTGCTGCTCGTCGCCTCGCGCGAGCCGGGCCCGGTGGCCAGCGCGGCGCCGATGCCGACGCCCAGCAGCGCGACCACGCTGCGGCTCGCGCCCCGCCCGGCGCCCCGCCACATCTCGGCCTGGCCCAGGGTCCGGGCGACGTTGTCGATGTGCAGCGGCGCGGTGACGCTCGCGGCCAGCATCTCGTCCAGGCGCACCCCGGACCAGCGCAGCGTCGGCGCGTGCACGGCGGTGCCGTCGCCGGTCGGCTGCACCGCCCCGGGCACGCCCACCCCGACGCCGAGCAGGCGGGCCGGGTCGACGCCGGCCTCCGCGGTGACCTTCGCGATGCCGGCGCTGACCATCCAGGCCACCGACTCCGGCTCCAGACTGGTCTCGGCGATGGCGAAGGTGGTGCTGGTGACGCGCTGCAGCGTCCAGTCGAACAACCCGACCTGCACGTGGGTCTCGCCGATGTCGACCCCGACCACATTGGCGAACTCGGGCCGCACCCGCAGCAGCGTGCGCGGGCGTCCGCCGTCGGAGTCCTCGGAGCCGATCTCGGCGATCATCCCGTCGGCGACCAGGTCGCCCACCACGTTGCTGACCGACCCCGAGCTCAGCCCGGAGGCCTGCATCAGCTCGACGCGGCTCGCGGTGCCCTGGTGGTAGATGAGCGACAGCAGCGCGGCCCGGTTGCGCCGGCGCAGGTCGCGCGTGGTGTGGCGCATGACGGGGAGCACGCCGCCAATTGTGCCAGACCCGCCGATCACCGCCCGCGGGCGCGAGCCCGCGCGGGCCGCCCCCGGGGATTCACCGGAGCCGGTGCCGTGCCGGCGGTAGTGTTCCCGGCGTGGAGGGGCGCAACCGGCAGCTCGCCCGCCCGGTGCGGCGGGTCGAGCGCGACCCGGGTGCCGAGTGGGAGGCGGGCGCGTGGTGGGCCCGCATTCCCGCCGTCCGCGCGGTGCTGGACGCCGGGCTCAACCTGCCGGCCGGCGTGACGTTCCTCGTCGGCGAGAACGGCTCGGGCAAGTCCACGCTGATCGAGGCGCTGGCGGAGGCGTACGGGCTGAATCCGGAGGGCGGCTCGCGCAGCGCGATGCACCGCACCCGCCGCACCGAGTCCCCGCTGGGCGCGGCGCTGCGGCTGGTGCGCAGCCCGGGAGGGCGCGCCGACGCCTACTTCCTGCGCGCGGAGACCACCCACGGCCTCTACACATACCTGGAGGACCTGCCCGGCTCCCGCGACACGGACCTGCACGAGCGCAGCCACGGCGAGGGATTCCTGGCGCTGCTGGAACGCAGGTTCACCGGCCCCGGCTTCTACCTGCTCGACGAGCCCGAGGCCGCCCTCTCCTTCACCTCCACCCTCAGCCTCATGTCCCGCATGGCGGCGCTCACCGACGCCGGCGCCCAGCTCGTGGTGGCCACCCACTCCCCGGTGCTGACCGCCCTGCCCGGCGCGACCGTGCTGGAGCTCGGCGAGCACGGCATCCGCCCGGCCGCCTGGTCCGACCTCGCCGTCGTCGAGCACTTCCGGGCGTTTCTCGACCGGCCCGACCGGTACCTGCGCCACCTGCTGGACTGACCCGCCGAGGCCCGCGTGCGCCACGGGGCTATCGTGACCGCGCGCCCGAGCGACGTCGATGGCTGAGCGCGCTGGTGCTGCTGCTGTGGCTGGTGCTGTTCACGCGGCTCGCCCTGCCGGGCGCCATCGACATCGTCGCCGCGTACGACATCTGGGACGCCGGCAGCGGCGGGAACCACTACTCGGCCATGCCCAGTTGAACCGGCTCGGCATCATCAACATATGCGGATACGACAGTTCTGGGGCGTGCGGCTCTGGCCGGCGGTCCTGCTCGTCTGGGTGGTCCGCGCCGCCGTGGTGGCGGTCCCCATCGTGGGCGTCTGGTGCGTCTGGATGGGTACCCGCAGCTGGGTCGACACGGTCGAGGCGGCGGTGCCCGGCGCCGGCATGGTGTGGGGGGCGCTGGTCGTGGCGGCCGACTCGTCGGACTGGCTGCCCGCGGCGGTGGCGCTGCGGTACGAGATCGCCGCCGACGACGGGCGCGAGTACCACCACGCAGCGCTGGCCAACCACATCGCCGAGCGGGACCCGCGCCGGGCCGAGCACCTGCTGCGCCTCGGCGTCGCGGGCGGCGGCCTGCCGCACTGCCTGAATCTTGTCCAGCTGCTGTGCCGGCCGGGTCGCGCCGCCGACCTCGAGGCTCTCCTGGCCGACCTCACGGCGACGGGCACGCGGGGGCAGCTGGCCTGGGCCGTGCAGGAGTACCACGGCGAGCCGGCGATCGCCGCGCCGCTGCAGGGCGGGGTGGCCGCCCGCTCCGGCGACGAGCTGGATCACGAGCTGCACGCCGCCCTGCTGGCCGGCATCGGGTCGTTCGACGAGGCGCTGGCCGCGCACGACAGGGCGGTGCGGGCCCGCGGCGGGCGCGAACCGAGCGAGCCGTCCGTCGAGGCGATCCTGCGCACCGCCCGGGCGCTGCTGCGCGCGCAGCGGCGCGAGGACGCCGGACGCGTGCTGCGCGCCGGGGGCGAGCACCGCGAGGTGCAGCACCTGCTCGACCACATGGCGCGCGGGCGGTAAGCGCCTGGAGCACCCCGCCACCCGGCCGCCCGTGGAACAATCGAGCACCATGAAACGGGGCCTGGTTTCCGTGGCCTTCCTGGCGCTGCTGGCGGTCACGCTCGGCTGCTCCATCGGGGAGGCGCTGCAGGATCCGGGCGACCCCGTCGACATGACCACGGCCACCATCGCCGGCACGTGGCACGCCGGCACCGCGCGCTTCATCACCTTCAACGAGGACGGCACCTTCACCGCGCTGAACCTGCCGCACGAACTGTTCGAGGACTACCCCACCAGCCCCGACCCGGCAGCGCCGCCGATCGACGCCGCCGGGCGGTACACGCTGAACCGCGGCTCGAACGCCACCGATGGCCCGCACGCGGACGTGAAGCTGGCCATCGACGAGCACACGAAGGCGGACGAGCACCTCGGCTCGGTCACCATGAACGCGCTGCGCCCCGGCGACGGCCAGGTCTACCTGGTCTTCTTCTACTCGGGCAGCGGCGGCAACAGCTGGACCGGCTACCTGAAGTGCGCCGCCGACTGCTTCCCGCCCCGCCCCTACGGCACCACCTCGTAGCGCCCGGCAGCACCCGCGCCGCCAGGCGGCCCAGCAGCACGGCCCACTCCGGCGGGGTCGATCGTGCGGGCCCGCGACGTCACAGCGAGCACCCCGCTCAGCAGCGCACGGTCACGGTCCATGGGCTGATCGCGGGAGGGGTCATCGGCCGATGGGACGGAAGCGGGAGCCATGAATACGCGACCCGAAAAAAGGGCCTTACCATCGGCCGATGATGCGTGTGATTCCCGTGGAGTTCGCGGGAGAGGGTTCCGGCGAGGACGAGCTGTCGTGGGGGCAGCGAGAGATCTGGCAGGCCCTCGTCGAGCAGAAGTCCTGGATGCCGCTCGGCGGGACACTGCCGCTTCCCGATGGGCACACGCTGGACGACGCCGTCGAGCGGCTGCGGTACCTCATGTCCCGCTACCAGTCGATGCGCACCCGGCTGGCGTTCGTCCCCGACGGCACGCCCCGCCAGGTGGTGCACGCCGCCGGCACGATCGGGCTGGAGGTCGTCGACGCCGGCGACGCCGACCCCTACGAGGTGGGGCTGGCCGTCCAGCGCCGCTACGAGGAGACCGAGCTCGACTTCGCCACCGAGTGGCCGGTGCGCATGGCGGTCATCGAGCGGGGCGGCACCCCGACACACCTGGTCGCCATCGTGAGCCACCTGGTCATGGACGGCGGCGGCTCGGCGGTGATGCTGGCCGAGGGCGAGCGCAACGAGACCGCCCCCGTCAACGGCTTGCAGGCCCTGGAGCAGGTGCGGTGGCAGCGCTCCCCGGCCGGGCAGCGGCAGAGCGCGTCCGCGATCCGGCACTGGGAGAGCACCATGCGGGCCATCCCGCTGCGCCGGTTCGCAAACGACGGCGACCCGCAGTCGCCGCGGTACTGGCGCGGCGAGCTCAACTCCACCGCCCTCGAGCTCGCGCTGCGCACGCTCGCCGCGCGCACCCAGGTCGACCCGGCCGTGATCATGCAGACCGTCTACGCGGTGACGATGGCCCGCGTCGGCGGCGTGAACCCGGTCGCGACCCGGCTCATCACCAGCAACCGGTTCCGCCCCGGCCTGGCCGAGGTCGTCGGGCCGGTGTCGCAGACCAGCCTGTGCAGCATGGACGTGGCCGGGGTGCCGTTCGCCGAGGCGCTGGACCGCGTGCGGCGCGCCGCGATGTCCGCACACAAGCACGGCTACTACGACCGTGCCCGGCTGGAGGAGGTCACCGCCGAGGTGATCCGCGACCGCGGCCCCGAGTTCGACCTCAACTGCTTCTACAACGACCGCCGCGGCCCGATCCGCCCCGAGGCCGTCGACCCGGCCGACATCCGCGCGGCGCTGCCGCACACCACGATGGACTGGCCGATCAAGCGCGACGAGATCTACGCCCGGCTGTTCCTCAACGTCGACGACGGCACGGCGTTCGGCTCGACCGGCAAGGTGCTCCTGCGCATCGAAATCGACACCCACTTCGTCGCCCCTTCGACCGCGGAGGCCCTGCTGTACGGCATGGAGCAGACGGCGGTCGACGAGGCCACCGCCCCGTAAGACGCGGTCGTCGACAAACACGTCGTCCGGCCGGCGCCACGCGACGCTACGCAGATTTGCGTACGTCGGAGCCTCTGTGAGGTTGACGCCGGCCCCGGCCGGAGCGCGGACGATCGAGCCATGCAGAGACTGCTCCTCGTCGTCGCGATCATTTTCGGTCTGGTGCTCGCGTACCCGTACCTGAGCCTCGATGCCGGCGGCAGCCGCATCGACGTGGGCGGCGGCCTGCACTACTCCATGCTGGTGGCGCACGTCTTCACGGCCGCGGTGGCGCTCGTGCTCGGCCCGCTGCAGTTCGTGCCGAAGGTGCGGGCGCGCCGGCGGCTGCACCGCACGCTCGGCCGGGTCTATCTCCTCGCCGGGGTCCTGCCGTCGGCCCTGACCGCGATCCCGGTCGCGGTGTGGTCCGGACGCCTCCTCACGCAGATCGGCCTGACCACCGCGGCCGTCCTGTGGCTGGTCACGGGCGGCCTCGCGTACCGGGCGGCCCGCCGGCGCGACTTCGCCGGCCACCGGGCGTGGATGATGCGCAACTACGCGCTGACGTTCCTCGCCGTCACGGCGCGCATCATCGTCCCCCTGCTCCTGCTGGTCCAGATCCCGTTCGGTGGCGCCGACCCGGGAGCGATCGGCGAACGCGCACCCGCGATGATCCCGATCGGTCAGACCCTGGGCTGGATCGTCAACCTGATCGTGGTCGAGAGGCTCATCCGGCGCCGTCGTGCGTAACGGTGGTGCCGCCCGGCCTGGGCTAGGCCGGCACCTCGGCGGCGTGGCCGAGTTCGCGCAGCGCGGCGCGGATGCGGCCGGCGGCGTCGTCCAGCGCGGCCGGGTCGGGGTGCTGGTCGGCGCGGCCGAAGTCGAAGTCGTCCATGCCCCAGGTCGGGAAGACGTGCAGGTGCACGTGTGGTACCTCGAAACCGGCCACCACCAGGCCGACCCTCGGCGCGTCCCAGACCCGCTGGACGGCCCGCCCGACGTGCTGCGCCACGGCCGTGCACCGCGCGAACAGCCCGTCCTCGGCCGTGGTCCACTGGTCGATTTCCTGCCGCGGTACCACGAGTGCGTGCCCCGGCCGCAGCGGCGCGATGCTCAGGAAGGCCACCACGTCCGGGTCCTGCCACACGAAGCGCCCGGGCAGCTCCCCGGCGATGATCTTCGAGAAGACGGTGCTCATGGGGCCCACCCTACGCATCGACGGGGTGATCGTGCTGAAGACTGGAGGCATGAGCGACACCACCCTCCGCGTGGGCCTCGTGGGCTACGGCCTCGCCGGCTCCGCGTTCCACGCGCCGCTGATCAGTTCGACGCCGGGCCTGCGGCTGGCCGCGATCGTCACCGCCGACCCGGGCCGCCGCGCGAGCGCCGCCGAGGCCTACCCGGACGCCCGGCTCGTCGAGCGGGCCGAGCAGCTGTGGGCCGCCCCCGGCGAGCTCGACGCGGTCGTCATCGCCTCGCCGAACCGCACCCACGTGCCGCTGACCCGCGCCGCGCTGGAGGCCGGCCTGCCCGTCGTCGTCGACAAGCCGCTGACCCGCACGGCCGCGGAGGGCGCCGCGCTGGCCGCCCTGGCCGCCGAGCGGGGCCTGCTGCTGACCGTGTACCAGAACCGGCGCTGGGACGGCGACTTCCTCACCGCCCGTAAGCTGGTCGAGGACGGCGACCTCGGCCGCGTGCTGCGCTTCGAGTCGCGCTACGAACGCTGGCGCCCGGTCCCCAAGGGCGGCTGGCGCGAGAGCGGGGACCCCGCGGAGGTGGGCGGCCTGCTGTACGACCTGGGCAGCCACCTGGTGGATCAGGCCCTCCAACTGCTCGGTCCGGCCACCGAGGTGTACGCCGAGGTCCTCACCCGCCGCGCCGGCCTGACCGTCGACGACGACGTCTTCGTGGCCCTGCGCCACGAGGGCGAGGCCCGCTCGCACCTGTGGATGAGCGCGCTGGCCGCCGCCCCCGGCCCCCGGCTGCGGGTCCTGGGCGACCGGGGCGCCTACGTGAAGTACGGGCTGGACGTCCAGGAGGACGCCCTGCGCGCCGGCCGCCTACCGACGGAGCCCGGCTGGGGCGAGGAGGACCCGGCGCAGTACGGCGTGCTCACCGACTACGACGGCGCCCAGCGCACCGTGCCGACCGAGCCGGGCGCGTACCAGGACTTCTACGCCGGCCTGGCCGCGGCCCTGCGCGACGGCGGCCCCGCCCCGGTGGACCCCGCCGGCCCGATCGCCGCCCTGCGCGTGCTGGAGGCCGCCCGCGAGTCCGCCGAGCGCGGCGAGGTCGTCCGCCTGCCCGTGTAGGCCGTTCGCAGGGCTTGGACACGAGCTGCACGGCGGGCGCGCCGGCCACGGGCGCCCGCCGGACGGCAATGCCGCAAGTCACTCCTGGCTTCCGTAGCGAAGATCACTCTCAGTACGTACAACCCGGGGCAAGGGCGTCTCGGGATAGTCTGAGCCGTGTCGACCTTCATGGCTTGCGCCGCGGCCGATCTCGAGCCCGGCGCCGACCCGCGGCAGCTGCTCGAGGCGATCGCCGAGGCATCCCGCCAGCAGCCGCTGGCGCAGCACGCGACGCAACCCGCCGCGGCCTGGATCCGCTCCACCGACGAAGGCGCCCGCGTGTCGCTGCTCGCCGACAGCGGCAACACCTGGCTTGCGGAGGCGCTCGCCATCGCGGCCGCGCGGGTGCCCGGCCTCCGCCGCGCGATCCTGGCCCTCGACCACGACGAGTACGGCGCCGAACACATCATCCTGGCCGGCTCCGGCGAAGGCCTGCGCCGGCTGCAGCACGTCTACGTGTACCCGGACGGCGAACCCGACGACGAGTTCGAACCGACCCTGACGGACGTCGCGGTGCCCGACGGGCTCGACGTGGCCCCCGACGGGACCGTCAACGGCCCGGCGTCCTGGTCCGCGGTCGCCGCCCTGTACGGCGTCCCGCTCGAACCGGTCGAGCGCGCCGGCCGCTACGCCGAGGTCGCACACGAGGAACTCGGCACGATCTTCACCCCGTTCGAGCCGTGGTGGGAAGCCGTGCATGCCCGGTACCCCTTCGAACTGGGCCAGCCCGACCTCGCGCTCGGCCCGGCCTGACCACTACGGTGCGGGGGCGGGCAAGGCCGGCAACCGCCGCCGCCGGACCCCTGGCACCGTGACGCCCACGCGCCGCATCCGGCCAACCAATCACCTGCACGTCACGGTGTAGGAAATCGACATCCCTCTACCCTCTCCTGCACCCTCGGCCATTTCGGTATTGATCAGTTTGCATTGCGTGGGCCCGCGCCGCATGAACGATCAGTCGTGAACGCGCCGTCCTCCCGCGGCCGGCGCTCGTCACGGAGGGAGCGGGCATTGCGGCCCAGCATGCACCGACGTGTCCCCCTCGTCGCCGGATTGTCGGCGACGGTCCTGATCCTCGGCGGGCTGCCCGCCGGCGCGGCGCCGCCGGGATCGCCCCGGCCCGTGCACGCCGGGGACCGGGCGGCCACCGCGCATCGCCACGGCGTCGTGCACGGCTTCGCGCCGGGCGACGGCGACGAAGAGGGCACCAGCGACATCATGGAGCAGGCGGACCAGTGGAACGAGGCCCGCAGCGCGCCCGGCATCGTCGCGCCCGGCGCCTACTCGGCCGCGTGGGCGCAGCTGCAGTCGCTGCCGCGCACCGGCGGTCGCTGGCTCGACGAGACGGGCCTGCCCTACAACTCGGACGACCCGCGGTACCGCGACATCAACTCCAACTCGTCGGGCGGCGCGGGCAACGTCACCGGCCGGGTCGTGGGCATGGCCGCCGACGACCGCGGCGACGTGTACGCCGGTTCGGCCAACGGCGGCGTGTGGCGCTCCACCACCGGCGGCGGCCGCTGGCAGCCGATCTCCGACAGGCTGCCCGCGCCGGCCACCGGCGACCTGCGCCTGGACGGGCGCGGCCGGTTGTGGTTCGCCACCGGCGAGGCCAACACCAGCTCGACCAGCTTCGTCGGCACCGGCGTGTACGTGCTCGCCGACCCCCGCCACGGCGAGTTCTCCCCGTCGGACCGGGTCGGCGGCACGGAGCTGGAGAACACCACGATCCGGGCGCTGCGCTTCGGCGGCGACACGGTGTGGGCGGCCACCAGCCGCGGCGTGTGGACGCACTCCACCACCAGCCTCGCGGGGCCGTGGCACCTGGAGTTCGCGCCCAACCCGGCGTTCCTGCCGGGCGGCACGGACGCCGGCGACGAGGACGCCCCGTACAAGAACATCACCAACGACGTCGCCATCGACCCGCGCGACCCCTCGAAGGTCGTGCTCGCCGCCGGCTGGCGCAGCGGCGACGACTACAACGGCTTCTACACCAAGGTCGGCGGCGCCTGGCAGAAGGTCACGCTCGCCGGCGACATCGCCAGCGACCCCGACAACGTCGGCGCGGTCACCTTCGGCCGCTCCGCTGACGGCTCGAAGTACTACGCCATCGAGCAGTCCCCCGAGATGCTGGCGACGAACGGCGACAGCAACCTGTACGGCGTCTTCGTCTCCGACAGCGGCTCGCCGTTCGGCCCGTGGCGGCTGGCCGCCGACTACC
The DNA here is from genome assembly GCF_040682015.1 of Dactylosporangium sp. NPDC051485. Classification (NCBI taxonomy): domain Bacteria; kingdom Bacillati; phylum Actinomycetota; class Actinomycetes; order Micromonosporales; family Micromonosporaceae; genus Dactylosporangium; species Dactylosporangium sp. NPDC051485. Next base: position 10,754 of record NZ_JBFAZW010000090.1, on the reverse strand, counting down.
ACAAGCTGGCCGCGTCCGGCTCGGCGAACACCGCGCCCGGCTACATGCCCGGCGTCCAGGCCTGGTACAACCAGTTCCTCCAGGTCGACCCGAAGGACCCGCGGCACCTGTACGTCGGGCTCGAGGAGGTCTTCGAGACCAAGGACGCCGGAGCCACGTGGACGACGCCGGGCCCGTACTGGAACTTCAACTTCCCGTGCTGGAGCATCGACCCGTCGAAGCAGACCGGCGACTGCCACCAGACCGTCCACGCCGACCAGCACGCCGCCGCCATCGGCAGCAACGGCGGCCAGCCGTACCTGCTCGTCGGCGACGACGGCGGCATCTACCGGCGGCCGGTCAACGGCAAGGCCGACGCGTCCGGCCACGCCACCGACTGGGCGTCGCTCAACGACGGCAGCATGGACGTGCTGCAGTACTACTCGGTGGGCGTCGGCGCCGACCGGCAGGGCCGCACCGCGGGCCTGGCCGTCAGCGGCGGCCTGCAGGACAACGGCCAGTCGATCCTGCGCCCCGGCGACCGGGTGATGGGCTCCAACTTCGGCGGCGACGGCGGCGACACCATCGTCGACCCGGCCAACGGCTGCAACATCGCCGCCGAATACGTGTACCTCGCCCTGTCCGTCACCAACAACTGCGCCGTCAACGACGGCTCCTGGATGAGCGACCCGAGCAAGGTCTCCAGCCGCGGCATCGCCCCGCCCGACAACGCCCTCGGCTCGGCCGGCGCCCGGTTCATCGCGCCGATCGCCGCCGACGGCAAGGACTGGGTGGCCGGCGGCACCCACGTGTGGGTCCAGCACAACGGCTTCGACATCCAGTCCGGCGCCGACTGGGTCAACGTGTTCGACCTCGGCAAGGGCCACGTCTCCACCGGCGTCGCGATCTCCGGCGGCCTGGTCTACGTCGGCTGGTGCGGCCCCTGCAACAACCAGGGCTTCACCCGCGGCATCGCGGTCGGCAGGGCCGACGGCACCGGCTGGCACCAGCTGAGCCTGCCGGTCGACGGCGTCATCCCCAACCGGTACGTCTCCGGCTTCGACGCCGACCCGGCCGACCCGAACCACGTCTTCGTGGCCATGAACGGCTACTCCCGCAAGTGGACGGAGGGCCCGGGCGCCGGCGTCGGCCACGTCTTCGAATCCCGCGACGCGGGCGCGCACTGGACGGACATCTCCTCGAACCTGCCCGACATCCCGGCCAACGCCGTCAAGGTCAGCTGGGGCGGCGGCCTGATCGTCGGCACCGACCTGGGCGTGCTGTACCGGGCGCCGGGCCAGACCGGCTGGAAGGTCCTCGGCCGCAACCTGCCCACGACCACCACGATGCAACTGCGCACCGGCCTGCAGGGCCTCCGCCTGTACGCCGCCACCCACGGCCGCGGCATCCGCTCCTACGACCTGTGGCAGCTCCTGCTCCTCGGCTGACCCGCTACCGGGGGCGCGGAAGTGTCTTCCGCGCCCCCGCCTCGTTCCCGCTCAGGGACACTTGGTGGTATGGATCAGGCGCAGCCGCGGGTCGGTGTCGGGGTGTTCGTGGTGCGGGGCGGGGAGTTCCTCATGGGGCGGCGGCGCGGCGCCCACGGCGCCGGGACGTGGTCGGTGCCGGGCGGGCACCTCGAGTACGGCGAGTCGTTCGAGGAGGCGGCGGCCCGGGAGGTCGCCGAGGAGACCGGGCTGGAGGTCGGCGGCCTGCGCGTCGCCGCGGTCACCAACGACGTGTTCGCCGCCGAGGGGCGCCACTACGTGACCGTGTGGATGGTCGGCGAGTGCCCGGACGGGGAGCCGGAGATCCTGGAACCCGGCAAGTTCGTGGACCAGGGGTGGTTCGGGTTCCAGAGCCTTCCCGAGCCGCTGTTCCTTCCCTGGGTACAGCTGCTGAGCTCCCCCTTCCTGCCCGGCGTGCGGCGGCAGGTGGAGGAGCTCAGCAACTCCGTTACCAGGGAATCGGGCCCTCGTCACTGAAGAAGCCACCGGTCGGGCCGTCGCCCGGGAAGGTGGCCAGCTCGACCACGATCGCGCATCGGCGGCCGGATCGACACGGTCCTCGCGCTGCACGTGGAGGACGGCCGCATCGCCGGCGTCTAAGGCCTGTTTCATAACTGAGGCGGGGCTGCGGCGGGCCCAGATTCCGTCTGGCGGCGTCCCGCGGAAGCCCGGTTACAACACCGGTAGCCTGGCTCCCGCGGGCCACCACCAGACGAAATCTGGACTCCGCCTCGCTCCCACCCCAGTTATGAAACAGGCCTTACGCGGTGCGCAATCCCGAGAAGCTCGCGTACCTCGGCGACAAGGCCGCGCTGAGCCGCTAGCCGCAGGGTCGGTCCCGGCGTCATGCGGACCGACCCTTCACGAGTGTTTTTCGGCTTACGGCTCCCATGATCAGGTCATGTCGAAGCCCGTTCGCCATTCAGCTCGAGCTTCTTCCGCAGCTCCGCGACGACGCGGCGAGTCGTGTCGATGTCCTTGATCGCCAGGTCCTCGGAAAGGCCGTTCGCCCACGGCACTTGCAGCCGGCTGGCCTCGTCGTACGTCCGGCGCCCCTTATCGGTCAGCACGACGAGTGACGCGCGGCGGTGATGCGGGTTCTCCTCGAGTGTCACGAACCCCATCTTCTGCAAGTCGTTCACGATTCGCTGCACATTCTGGCGATTTCCGCCCATGTCGCGGGCGAGCCACGCAACGGGCTGGGCGTGTTCGGCGTCGATGATGGCTCGGAGGACCTGCCAGCGGGTACTCGTCAGCCCGAGCTGCGCCACCATCCGGTCGCCTGCCGTCACGAGGAGGCCGTTCAGCCTCAGTACGTCGATGACGAGGTCGGTCAAGGCGTCGGCGGCCCGCGTGCGATTGGTCGTCATCTGTCACCATGCTGTTGTATTGACATCACCATGTCAAACTCCTACGCTCCATAGCACCACGTTGACATCATACAACCAACGTGGCCTGAAAGGAGCGCCTGTCATGCCGGTACTTCGCCCCCTCGACCCCGCGTTTCCGATCGACCGACAGCTCGCGGTGGATGCCACGCCCGTCGTACTCGTGAACCTGGTCACGCTGGACAAAGCCGATGAGCCACGTTTCCTCGAGGCATGGCAGAACGACGCGGCCTTCATGAAGCGGCAACCGGGGTTCATCTCGACTCAGCTTCACCGCGCCATCGGGGACAGTTCGACCTATGTGAACTACTCAGTTTGGGAGTCGACGGCCCAGTACCGCACCGCCTTCACGCATCCAGAGTTCAAAGCCGGCCTCGCCGCGTATCCGTCCTCCGTGGTCGCCACTCCGCACCTCTTTCAGAAGGTCGCGGTGCCAGGCATCTGTATTGCCTAGCGCTGGAGACTTGTATCCGATTGTGCGCCTTCAATGCTGGATGGAAGAACCCGAACCTTTATGACGTCCAGGTTCGAGGAGCAGCATCCATCATCGCCGCGATTAAGAAGGCGGGAATCAAAAGGGTGCTGTGGGGTGGGTGCGCCTGTGGCAGCTCCTCTCGGATGCATTGCAACTCGAGCACATGATCATGTGTCAACACCTGTTCGCAGAGTTCAGCCTCAAGGACGGCGCTCGCGATGGCTTGACTGCCGAGCAGGCCGACGCCGCAGCAGCGGGCCACCAGCGCCGAATACCCGCAGCACGCAGCGGACTTCCCAGCTGCCGCGACGTTCGTGTTCTGTGCGAACGAAGCAGGACCGCTCCGTCCGGCGGCGCGATATCGAAGCCGGGAGACTTGCCCGGCAACCCCTCGACGTGACAGGGAGTAAGGCGATGATCGTTGTTACCGGAGCCACCGGGCAGTTCGGCCGCCACTCGGTGGAGAACCTGATCAAGATGGGTGTGCCCGCCGAGCGGATCGCGGTGGCGGTACGCAGCCCGGAGAAGGCAGCCGACCTCGCCGGCCGCGGTGTGCAGGTCCGGCAGGCGGACTACGACCGCCCCGACACCCTCGCCGCCGCGTTCACGGGCGCCGACAAGCTGCTGTTCGTCTCGACCACCGGGCCGGACGATCTGCGCATCATCCAGCACCGCGCGGTTGTCGACGCGGCGAAGGCGGCCGGCGTGGGTCTGGTCGCCTACACCTCGATCGCCGACGCCGACACCAACCCGATCAACGTCGCGCGGGTGCACCGCGACACCGAGCAGGCGCTCGCCGCCTCCGGCCTGCCGACGGTCCTGCTGCGCAACGGCTGGTATACCGAGAACTACACCGCCGCGCTGGCCGGCGCGGTCGAGCGCGGCGCGATCGTCGGCTCCGCCGGACAGGGGCGCATCGCCTCGGCCACCCGCGCCGACCTCGCCGAAGCCGCCGCCATCGTGCTGGCCGGTCAGCAGCCGCAGTCCGGCAAGGTCTATGTACTCACCGGCGAGGTCGCCTGGTCGCTGCCGGACCTGGCCGCCGAGGCCGCCGCGGTCTCCGGCAAGCCGGTCACCTACACCGACCTGCCCGCCGAGCGGTACGCGCATGTTCTCACCGGCGCCGGGCTACCCGGCTTCCTGGTCGAGCTGCTCGTCGACGCCGACGTGAAGGTTTCCCAGGGGGCGCTGCAGACCGTGACCAGCGACCTCGCCGCGTTGCTCGGCCGCCCCACCACCACCCTGCGTGAGGCCGTCATCGCGGCCCTGCGGCACTGACCGAGCCCGCACCCGAGGCCGCCGCGCGGCGGCCCTGTGCCTGCTCAGAACGCTACCAAGACCGCACCGCTTACGGCTGACGGGGCTTCGCCCCAGCCCGACGAGGCGTCGTGTCGTGGTGTCGTGGTGGGCGCTGTGGACAGCCTGGTGGTCAGGCGGCACGAAGACACGAAGACCAGCACAAACGCAAGGAGCGGCCGCATGAGTACGCAAGCCGACGCCATCATCGGGGAACCCGCCGCGTCCCCGCCACCGGCGGATCGCGGTCCCCGCGCCTCGCTGCAGGTGCTGCGGGTCGTCGCGGTCCTGCACTCGCTCGCGTTCCTCGGCCAACCGGTGTTCGCCGGCGGGTTTCTCATGGGCGACGTCGACTCGCTCGCCCTGCACGACATCAACGCATTCGTCATCACTGGCCTGGACCTGGCCCAGCTCATCTGCGCGGTGGTCTACTTCTGGGGCGGGCGCGGGCGGGTGTGGCCGATCTGGGCCAGCCTCGCGGTCGCGTTGGCCGTCGAGGTCCAGGTGGGCATGGGGTACGAACGCCTGCTCGTGGTGCACCTGCCGCTCGGGGTCTCACTCACCGTCGGCCAGATCCTGATCACCATCTGGTTGTTCAGCGCCGGCGCCGCGTCCGCCCGGCCGCGCCGCTCCCGCCGGTCCCGCCCGTCGCCCGCGGACGGTGCGCGGTGAAGCGGCGACAGGTCCTCGGCGCGCTTGGACTGTCGGCGCTCGGCGCGGCCAGCCTCGGCGGTCTGACCCTGCCGGTCCCGCGCGGGCAGACCGGTGAACTGGTGCACAGCCGGGTCCCGCTGCCCCGGCCGTTCCAGGTGCCGCTGCCGATCCCGGCGGTCGCCCGGCCGGTACGCACCGACGCGACCACCGACTTCTACGAGATCGTCCAGCGCGAGGCGGACCTGGACATCCTGCCGGGCGTGCGCACCCGCGTCCTCGGCTACGACGGAACGTTCCCCGGCCCCACGCTGGTCACCCGCAGCGGACGCCGGGCCGTGGTCACCCACCGCAACGACCTGCGAGTGCCGGTCGCCGTGCACCTGCACGGCGGGCACACGCCCGCGGACAGCGACGGCTACCCGACCGACCTCATCCAGCCCGGCGGCCGACGCGACTACAGCTATCCGATGCGACAGCGGGCCGCGACGCTCTGGTACCACGACCATCGGATGGACTTCACCGGTCCGCAGGTGTACCGGGGGCTCGCGGGGTTCCACCTGGTCACCGACGACGAGCAGGACGCGCTCGGCCTGCCCTCGGGCGAGCGGGACGTCCCGCTGATGATCAGCGACCGTTCCTTCGACGAGGACGGCTCGTTCCGGTACCCCGCGAACCACCACGGGGCGGGCGTCGACGACGCGCACACGGAGGGGGCTCTCGGCGACGTCGTCCTGGTCAACGGCGCGCCCTGGCCGGTGCTGGAGGTCGCGGCCGCCCGCTACCGGCTGCGGCTGCTCAACGCGTCCAACGCGCGCCGGTACCGCCTCGGCCTGGACCCGGCGCGGACGCCGCTGGTACAGATCGCATCGGACGGCGGCCTGCTGGAACAGCCGATCGAGCACTCCACTGTGCTCCTCGCCCCCGGCGAGCGGTGCGAGGTCGTCGTCGACTTCGCTGCCTTCCCACCGGGCACGGAGATCACACTGCGCAACGGCCTCGGAAGCGGGGGTGCCGCCGACGTGATGCGGTTCCGGGTCACCGGTCGCGGCAGCGACGACAGTCGAATCCCGCGGCACCTGAGTCTGATCGAGCCGCTGCGGGCGGACCGGGCGGTGCGCACCCGCACTTGGACCTTCCGCCGGGCGCCCACCGGCGAACACCCGGGCTGGCTGCTCGACGGACGCCCCTTCGACCCCGACCGCATCGACGCCGACGTACGGCTCGGCGAGATCGAGGTGTGGCGGTTCCAGTCGGACCTGCACCACCCCGTCCACGTGCACCTCGACCCGTTCCAGGTGCTCTCCCGGCGCGGTAAGGGCCCCGGCCCGCTCGACAAGGGCTGGAAGGACACTGTGGACCTCGCGCCCAGCGAATCGGTGGACGTGGCCGTACGGTTCACCGACTACCCGGGCCGGTACCTGCTCCACTGCCACAACCTCGAGCACGAGGACATGGCCATGATGGCCGCGTTCCGCACCACCTAGACGTCTCCGCCCACGAACTCACCCACGTCGGCATCGTAGGCGAACGGCGGCGTCCAACCTCGCACCTCCCGACCACACGATCACCATCGTGGAAGCCACCAAACCCAGCCCCGCCAAACGAAAGAACCCCAACAACACCACTTAGGTCAGCGGTATTGCCGCTAGCCGACGTTCTTGCGCTGCTCGCCCGACTCGGCGCCGGCGATCACGGTGGCGAGCTCGGCGCCCGGGTCGGCCGGGGCGACGCCCGGGTCGGATGCCGCGGCGGGCTCGGCGGCATCCTTGGGCGCCGGGCCGACCGCCGCGGCCAGCAGGGCGGAGTTCGGGATGTTGAGCGGCCCGTCGGCGGTCTCCAGCATGGTGTACAGCAGGCCCGCCGACACGACGATGCCGACGTGCGGGCCGTTGATGGCACCGGACATGACCCGCACCTGCTGGCCCGGTACGTAGGGGCGGGCGAAGAGCAGTACCAGACCGGCGAACAGGTTGCCGAGCACCGGCTGCGCCGCCAGGCCGACCACGATGCCGGTGATGGCCCCGCCGACGAGCACCTGGCGCAGCTGGACGCCGAGCAGGTCGCAGACGGCCAGGGCGGTGATCAGGTACCCGGCCAGCAGCACCATGAGCCGCAGCGGCGTGCCGGCCGCGTCACCGGCCCGGGCCACCACGATCCGGCGCACCTCGCGGGCCGCGCTGCGGGTGGCCGCCAGCCCGAACACCACGGTCAGCAGCGCGCAGCCGTAGGCGACCAGCCGCACGCGCAGCGACTGGGCGTGCACCCCGCCGACGTCATGGCCGGCGACCAGGGCGCCCAGGGCGAGCGTCCCGAAGACCAGGGTCTTGCGGAAGTCGGGCCGCACCCGCAGGTCGATCGCCCGCCACGCGTCCAGTGTCACGGTGTGGTGATTGTCGCCCACGCGCCGTGCCCGCCAACCCATAGCCGCTTCCTCCTTCTCCCGATCCGGCACCGTTCGTGACCATACCCGGGCCCGGTTGGGGGTTGCGGTTCGACCGTGCGCGTCCTCGGTCACCGGCGCCATCCAGCGCCTGCTCGGCGTCCCGCCTATGACGCGGCCGCGGCCACCCGGAGGTCGGGTAGCCGCGGCCGCGTCGGCGTCGCTGCAGGTCGCATCGGCGTCACGTCAGTGCTTCAGGTCGAAGCGGTCCAGCTCCATCACCTTCGTCCACGCCGCGACGAAGTCGGCGACGAACTTGTCGCGGGCGTCCTGGCTGGCGTAGACCTCGGCGAGGGCCCGCAGCTGGGAGTTGGAGCCGAAGACGAGGTCGACCGCGGTGGCCGTCCACTGCAGTTCGTCCGTGGTCACGTCCCGGATCTCGTACACGTTCTCCTCGGACTCCGACGCCTTCCACCGGGTGCCCGGGGCGAGCAGGTTGACGAAGAAGTCGTTGGTGAGCAGGCCGGGCCGCTCGGTGAACACGCCGTGCCCGGCGGCGCCGACGTTGGCGCCGAGGCCGCGCAGGCCGCCGACGAGGACGGTCATCTCCGGCGCGGTCAGGTCGAGCATGTAGGCCCGGTCGACGAGCAGCGTCTCCGGCGGGAGCTTCTCGCCGGCCCGCACCCAGTTGCGGAACCCGTCGGCCCGCGGCTCGAGGACCGCGAAGGACTCGACGTCGGTCTGCTGCTGCGTGGCGTCGGTGCGGCCCGGGCGGAACGGCACGGTCACGTCGGCGCCGGCGTCGCGCGCCGCCTGCTCCACCGCCGCCGAGCCGGCCAGCACGATCAGGTCGGCCAGCGAAATCTTCGCGCCGCCGGCCGCGTTGAACTCGCGCTGGATGCCCTCGAGGGTGCTCAGCACCGGGGCGAGCCGCTCGGACTGGTTGACCTCCCAGGAGCGCTGGGGCTCCAGGCGCAGCCGGGCCCCGTTGGCCCCGCCGCGCTTGTCGGTGGAGCGGAAGCTCGCGGCCGCGGCCCAGGCGGTCGAGACCAGCTGGGCGGTCGTGAGGCCGGACTCGAGCACCTTGGCCTTGAGGGCGGCGATGTCGGCGTCGCCCACGAGGTCACCCTCGACCGCCGGCACCGGGTCCTGCCACAGCTGGGACTCGGGAACCCAGGGCCCGAGGAAGCGGCTGACCGGTCCCATGTCGCGGTGCAGCAGCTTGTACCAGGCCTTGGCGAAGGCGAGCGCGAACTCGTCGGGGCGCTCCAGGAAGCGGCGGGAGATCTTCTCGTACACCGGATCCAGCCGCAGCGACAGGTCGGTGGTGAGCATCGTCGGCCTGTGCCGCTTCGACGGGTCGTGCGCGTCGGGGATGATCGCCTCGGCGTCCTTGGCCACCCACTGCTTGGCACCGCCGGGGCTCGTGGTGAGCTCCCACTCGTAGCCGAAGAGGATCTCGAGGAACCGGTTGCTCCACTGGGTCGGCCGGTCGCTCCACGTGACCTCGAGCCCGCTGGTGATCGCGTCGGCGCCGGCGCCGGTGCCGTGGCTGCTCAGCCAGCCCAGGCCCTGCGCCTCGATCGGGGCGCCCTCCGGCTCCGGCCCGACGTGCTCGTCGGCGATCCCGGCGCCGTGGGTCTTGCCGAAGGTGTGGCCGCCGGCGATGAGGGCGACGGTCTCCTCGTCGTTCATCGCCATCCGGCCGAACGTCTCCCGGATGAAGTGGGCCGCCGCCCGCGGGTCGGCGCTGCCGCGCGGCCCCTCGGGGTTGACGTAGATGAGCCCCATCTCGGTGGCGCCGACGTCCGGCACCATCTCGGAGTCGCTCACGTACCGCTCGTCGCCGAGCCAGTCGTCCTCCGGGCCCCAGAAGATCTCCTCGGGCTCCCACACGTCCTCGCGGCCGAAGCCGAAGCCGAAGGTCTTGAACCCCATCGACTCCAGGGCCACGTTCCCGGCGAGCACGAGCAGGTCGGCCCACGAGATCTTCTGGCCGTATTTCTGCTTCACCGGCCACAGCAGCCGGCGCGCCTTGTCGAGGTTGGCGTTGTCGGGCCAGCTGTTGAGCGGGGCGAAGCGCTGGGCCCCGTCGCCGGCCCCGCCGCGGCCGTCGGAGATGCGGTACGTGCCGGCCGCGTGCCAGCTCATCCGGATCATGAGCCCGCCGTAGTGGCCGAAGTCGGCCGGCCACCAGTCCTGCGACGTGGTGAGCACCTCGACGATGTCCCGCTTGAGCGCGTCCACGTCGAGCTTCGCGAACTCCGTGGCGTAGGCGAAGCCCTCACCCAGCGGGTTGCTCTTGTCCGAGTGGGCGTGCAGCACCGACAGGTCGAGCTGGTTGGGCCACCAGTCCCGGTTCGTGTGCGCCCGCCGCCCGGCCTTCGGCGTCGGCGAGTCGATGGCCGGGTTCTCGCTCTCGCTGCCGTGTGCGGTGACGGAGTCGTGCGCGACCGGACAGCCGGCCGCATTTTGGTCCTTGATGTCGCTCATGTCAATCCCTCCGAAGTCACATAACGACCATATGCCGATTTTCTGGAAGCGATCCACTTTTCCGGATTCACCCCACTCAAGCGGGTTCTCAGCCGGCACTCAGCGAAACCACACCGGCCTGACGCACAGTTGACGCAGGGTCTCGACGGTTTGATGGAGGTACCAGATGGGACTTGTGCTCTGGCTCGTGAGCCTGGCGTTGCTGGCGTTCCAGGTGTTGCTGCTGGCCCGCGCCGCGCTGGACTGGAGCTTCGTGCTCGCCGGTCCGGCCGCCGCCGGCTCGGTGCGCAACCGCCTGGCCGTCGGCGTGCGCGCCATCACCGAGCCGGTCCTGGCCCCGGTGCGCCGCGTCCTGCCCCCCGTCCGCATGGGCGGCGTCTCCCTGGACCTGGCGTTCATCGTGGTCTTCCTGGCCATCATCCTGCTCCGCGCGGTGATCGGCGCGCTGTAAGCCCCAAGAACCCCCGCCACCGGCCGACGGCGCCCCCGCGCCACCCCCCCCGCCGCCCCCCCCCCCCCCCCCCACGCCCCCCCCCGACCCGCGGAGGACCACCAGGCCGGCCTCCGCCAGGCCCACGCGG
>NZ_JBFAZW010000089.1:45109-45396 GCF_040682015.1 Dactylosporangium sp. NPDC051485 | reverse complement strand
GGGACGGCGCAGTGCGGGGCGGGGCGGGGCGGGGCGGGGCGAACTGGCGCGGTGGCGCGGTGGCGCGGCGCGGCGTGTGGCACGGCACGGGGCGGCGCGGCACGGGCGGCGTGGTGCCGTCTGGCGCGACGCGGTGTGGCGCGACAACAACTGGTGCGGCGTGGCGCCGTCTGATGCGGTGCGGTGCGGCACGACAACAACTGGTGCGGTGCGGGTGGTGCGGTGGGGGGCGGCGGGGGGGGGGGTGGGTCGGGGGCCCGGGCCCGGGGGCGGGGGCGGGGGCGGGG
>NZ_JBFAZW010000089.1:0-45099 GCF_040682015.1 Dactylosporangium sp. NPDC051485 | reverse complement strand
ACCGCGTCATCTCCTCGGCGTTGTCTGTCTCGGGCCGCGTGACCTTCTTCGTCCACGAGTACGCCACCCCGCGGCGCGATCGGTTGGGATCGTCGCCGCGGCCCGGGTCGCGGTCTCGGGCCCTGGGGCCCGGGGTCAGCGGCGGTTGGCGGACTCGTCGGTCGACTCGGCGGCCTCGTCCTCGGCCAGGTCGTCGTCGAGGTCGATGAAGGCGTGCTCGTCCAGGCGGTCGACGACGCGGTCGCCCTGGTTCAGGGTGAAGGGGCCGGTGCCGTCGTTGTCCTCGTAGGTCTCCGGGTCCAGCGGGGTCTCCACCTCGGCGACGATGACGACGCCGTCGAGGGACTCGAGCTCCGGGATGTCCAGGGCGCCGAGGGAGCCGTCGCCGGCCTGCATCAGCTCCAGGACCGCCTCGCCGACGGTCTCGACCGCGGAGCCGTCGCCGTCGCCCGGGTTGGCGCGGCGGGCGGCCTCGGCCAGGCGGAGCAGGGCGGCGACGCTCGGGACGCGGTAGTCGCGGCGCTGGCGCACCGAGATGACCTGCGGGTGGGGGTCCTCGGCCTCGGTGCCGTCGACGCCGCCGATGCCCACGCCGAGCTGGCGGTCGGCCTCCTCCGGGTCGATGGCCTCGACGTCCCACGGGGTGACCTCGCCGAACTCGTCCAGCAGCAGCTCGTCGTAGCTGTTGGAGGCGTTGTTGAGCTCCACGTAGGCGCGCCACACCTCGTCGTCGTCGGCCCGCCCGTTGGCGGCCTTGACCGCGGCCAGATGCTCGCGGGCCGCCGCGATCACGCGCTCGAGCGCCGCTTCGAGCTCCGCGTGCCGGTCGGTCATGATGGGACTCCCCCTGAGGTCGTTGAAGCGTTAGGACTGCTGCAGGAACCTGTCGAGCACTCGCACGCCGAACTGTAGTCCCTCGACGGGAACGCGCTCGTCAATGCCATGGAACAACGCGCCGAAGTTCAGGTCGGCGGGCAGGCGCACCGGGGAGAACCCGAAGCAGCGGATGCCCAGCCTGGCGAACTGCTTGGCGTCGGTGCCGCCGCTGAGCATGTACGGCACCGGGATCGCCCCCGGGTCTTCGGCCCGCAGCGCCGCCGACATCGCCGCGACCAGGTCCCCGTCGAAGGTGGTCTCCAGGGCCGGCTGGCGGTGGATGTACTCCAGCTCGATGTCCGGCCCGACGATGCGCCGCAGCTCCTCCTCGAACAGCTCGGACTGCCCCGGCAGGGTCCGGCAGTCGATCGTGGCGGAGGCCCGGCCGGGGATCACGTTGTCCTTGTACCCGGCGGCGAGCCGGGTCGGGTTCGCGGTGTTGCGCAGCGTGGCACCGATGATCATCGCGATCGGCCCGATCTTGCCGACCGCGGCCTCGGGGTCGTCGGCGTCCAGCTCGATGCCGAGGACCTGCGAGACCTGCTCCAGGAACTCGCGCACGGTCGGGGTGAGCACGACCGGGAACCTGTGCCGGCCGACCCGCGCGACCGCCTCGGCCAGCGCGGTGACCGCGTTGTCGTCGTTGATCATCGAGCCGTGGCCGGGGCGGCCCTTGGCGTGCAGGCGCAGCCAGTCGATGCCCTTCTGGGCGGTCTCGATCAGGTAGAGGCGCTGGTCGCCGCCGACGCTGACCGAGAAGCCGCCAACCTCGCCGATCGCCTCGGTCACGCCGTCGAAGTGCCCTCGGTGGTGCTCGACGAGGTGCTGCGCGCCATAGGTGCTGCCCGCCTCCTCATCGGCGACGAAGGCCAGCACCACGTCGCGCGGGGGCTTGCGGCCTTCGCGCTGCATCTGCCGTACCAACGCCAGGACCATGGCGTCGAAGTCCTTCATGTCCACGGCCCCGCGCCCCCACAGGTAGCCGTCCTTGAGCTCGCCCGCGAACGGGTGCACGGACCACTCCGACGCGTCGGCGGGCACCACGTCGAGGTGGCCGTGGATCAGCAGCGCGTCGCGGGACGGGTCGGCGCCCTCGAACCGGGCCAGCACGCTCGCCCGCCCCGGCTCGCTCTCGACGATCTCGGGCTGGAGGCCGACCTCGGCGAGCTTCTCCGCCACGTATTCCGCGGCGACCCGCTCCCCGGCGCTGGTGTCCAGGTCGCCGGTGTTCGTGGTGTCGATGCGCAGCAGGTCGCGGCAGATGTCGATGACCTCGTCGGTGGCGTCCATGGAGAAGTCATATCAGGCCGGTCCGACAGTTTCCCGGGTGGTCCGGCGGCGGTTACCATGCGTGTTCGCCAGACCACACAAAACTTCACTACCCGAACCCGGCCGCGTAGCCCACCGAGGCCAGGACCACCCGCCCGGACTCCCGGCAGAACGGCGGTTCCTCGCCAGATCACCACATATGGGACTACTGGACAGGAACCTGCAGTTTCAAGCATTGGGCGCTCGGGTACCCCGCCCGCATGAGTGAGGCCCACCTGCCCCCGCTACCCCCGGTCCCGGGCGTGCCCGACGAGGAGTACGAACCGGCCGGCCGCAGCATGCTCGAGCTGCTCGACGAGGACCACGCGGCGCTGCGCCGGCTCTGCAACCGCGCGGCCACCGAGCCCGCCGCGTCCGACGTGCTGGTGGCGACGCTAGCCCGGCACCTGTCGGCGGAGGAGCAATACCTCTATCCGGCGATCCATTCGGTACTGCCGGCAGGCGCCGCCATCGCCGAACGGGAACTCGCCGCCGACGCGGAGCTGCTCCTCGCCCTGCGCCGCCTGCACACCCAGGCCGACGACAAGGCCCTGCGCTCCGTCGCCGACCACGTCCGCAAGCACACGCACCGCACCACGACCGAGCTCTTCCCGGCCCTGCGCGAACGCTGCACCGACAGCGAACTCGTCCGGCTGGGCAACCGCGTCGAGATCGCCCGCAGCGCCGCCCCCACCCGGCCACACCCGGGCACGCCGTCGACCCCGCCGCTCAACAAGGTCGTCGATCCGGCCCTCGGCGTCGTGGACAAGGTGATGGACGCGCTCTCCCGCCGTACCACCTGGGAAGAGGACCTCTGAACGGGCTCATGTTTGTCGATCGGCACATTGCGGTACCAGACCTTCATGGCAACCATCCTGTGGATCATTGCAGTGCTGATCGGCATCGCCGGTGTCGTCGCGCTCCTGCGCCGGCAAATTCTGTGGGGGATCATCCTCATCGTCGTGGCACTGCTGATCGGCCCGGGCGGCGTCAGCATCTTCAACGTGTAGGCCACGCGGGCGACCGGCCCCTCCAGCCGCCCGCGGCACCAGGCCCTCGACACCCGCCGCGCCGGGGTCCGCCGCGTGTCGACCCCCCGATTCGTCAAGATCGCCCCAGACCGTGTAACCTATCGCAGGGCCGTTGAGGCGGGGTCGAAAGACACCACGTACAATGGTTCAGCCGGTCGAAGTGGCGGAATGGCAGACGCGCTAGCTTGAGGTGCTAGTGCCCGTATAGGGCGTGGGGGTTCAAGTCCCCCCTTCGACACAAACCCATAGCATCCCTGCGTCGTTTGACGCACCTGTGTTCGAGCGCGTTCGAACACGCCACCCAAGCAGCTGTGCTGGATTCAGGTGGACGGCGGTGCCGTCCATGACCAGCATCGTGCCCGCACTCGTCCCGGCCTCCCCCGCCGACGCGGCGAGCGGTCAGGCAGCTTCGAGACGACCCGTCCGTGGCCCGCTGCCGCTGCCGACCTTCGCCGATCGGCGGACCCGTCAGACGGTCTACGCCCTGCCGGCGATCGACTGCAACGGCAGGCTTGCTGATCAGGCCATCGTCCGGGTGATGGGCTGGAAGCCCGGCACTCGGTACGCCATCCAGGAGCACGGCGGCCTGCTGGTCGTCGACGCCAACCCTCGGGGCGTCTTTACGGTCACCCGGCAGGGTCACCTGTACATTCCGGCCGTCGTCCGGCGCCGTTGCGCAATCTCGCCTGCCGATCGGCTGCTTATCGCCGCAGAGCCGGAGGAGCGGCGGCTGGTGATCCATCCGCCGGCCGCCCTCGACGTGATGATCGGCGATCGTCACCGCGCCGTGCTGGGCGGTGACGCCACATGACTGCCGCACGTGCGGACATTGACGCCGCCCTGCTGTTGCTGGACCGTCTCGGCGTCTCCCCCGCCGACCTGCATCAGGCCGCACGGGACCGTCGGCAGACACCCACGTTCTCCGAGTACGTCCCTGTGGTGGCTGACGCAGTGGGGACCGGCAGCCGTCGCGCCTACAGCTCCTACTGGAAGCGGCTGGTGGAGCATTGGGGAGACCGGCGCCTGGACGAGGTGACCCCGTCCGAGATCGAGCGCCTGGCTCAGCAGATCAAGGCGAACGTCGTGGCACGGCGCAACGCGCGCGGAGGCCGCAGCGCTGCGGAGCTGTTCATCGCCGCATTGCGCTGCCTCTACAAGCGAGCCGTCGCCGACGGGTACCTGAGCGCTGCCGATGACCCTGCCCAGAAGGTGGAGAAACCTCGTCGGCTGCCCAGCACCCGCCGAGCGATCGCCGATACGCGCCTGACGGAGATCAACCAGGTCGCGAGCACAACGGGCGCCGATCCGAACCTGGACACGCTGCTGTTGCGTCTGCACACCGAGACCGCTTGCCGCCGCGGCGGCGCGCTTGCGCTGTTACCGGCGGACCTTGACTCGGAGCAGTGCCTCATCTTGTTGAAGGAGAAGGGCGAGACAGTCAGGTGGCAGCCGGTCTCCCCCACGCTGATGGGCCACCTGCTGCGACACATCGAGGAACGCGAGGCTGCACCAGGTACTCCCGTTCTCCGCTACCGCGACGGCCGGCCGATCTCCCGGCGCCGATACGACCATCTCTGGGAACGCATCGGACGCGCACTCCCCTGGGTGACCACACAACAGATCAGCACCCACTGGCTGCGGCACACGACGCTGACATGGGTCGAACGCCAATTCGGCTACGCAGTCGCGCAGGCATACGCCGGTCACATGAGCGGTGACGCCAGCGTCACCGCAACCTACGTCCGGGCGACACTCCACGAAGTCGCCGCTGCGCTCGCAGCGCTCACCGGCGAGCCACATCCACTTGCCCCATCACTGGCACCGGACTCGGCCGCTGCAGGCCAGACGATCACCGTTCGAGAACGGTGACAATAATGGCGATTGCCGACCGGGCCGAACCCACAACCTTCCGATTACAAGTCGATGGGTCCGCCAATCCTGGGCCCCAGCGCTCCAAGGACGCACTCCTAGTGGCTAACCCTGGCCAACTTCACACGACGAGTCCCATCGTCAACACTTCGAGCCGACCTCTCCCGAGCGAAGGAGTCACCCGTCGATGACGCGCTACGCAGTTCACAACGACCGGCATGAACTCATCTGCTGCTGGGATGCGGGCTACGGCGAGACGGCGCGAACGGTCGCAGTCCTGCCGGCAACAGCCCACTTGCTGCAGAGGCTGGTGCTGGCCGAGGCTTTGAGCCGCCTGTCGCGACAACTGTGGCGCTGCTACACCCATCCCGCTTCAGCGTTGTCCAGCACGGCACCGAACACGGAAGGGTGGAGGCGCCAGCAGACCCGCGACTCCTTCTCCCTCGTTCCGAAGGCGATTCGAGAGCCGAACCTGCCCAACGATGACGGCACCCTGATCGTCTCCTATGACCTGGTCGAAGAGGCCGCTCACCTCGTCGGCCGCGCCCTGTGCGACATTGAGGACGCCGACCTGACCAGGGCAGTCATCGCTGACGTCGAGGTGGAGCTCGCCGCCGTGGAGCAGGCGGAGTGCGGTGACATCACCGGACGTGCCCAACAAGCAGTGACCATGACCCGTGAAGACGTGTCACCGGCACAGGTCGCTGCGGCGGACCGGCTCCTTGCTGAGCACACCCTGGGATCCGACGAGCTGTTCCTGCACTTTGACCCGACGGCAGCGGCCGTCGCCGCGGCCCACTGGCTCGCTGCCGCAGCGGCAGCCGTCGAAGACCTCGCCGACATCCCGGCGATAGCGGCCGTACGCGCGGCCGACAAGATCGAAGCTCTCCCCCACACCACGCCGACCGCCGTTCTGGAGATGATTGACGACGGGTGGACACCGGCGAACGCGGTTTTGTCGTTGGTGCAAGAGGCGATGGTCATCGCGGACGGCGAACTGCCGCTCGGCAGTGCTGCTGCCTACGCCATCATCGAAGCTGACGCTGACTCAGGAATCCCTGGCCGGCCGCCCGCACCGTCGGCGATCCGGCTGACCCCGCTCGATCCCCGACGGCCGGCCCGAGACCTCCTCGAAGACCTTCTCGCCGGCATCCGCGGATGCCGGCTGCTATACAACAAGTATCACGAGTCTGACTCCACAGCGGGAGCGGATCACGTCAGTGCCGATATCAGCATCGCCTTCCGGAAGGCCGTCCGCGCACAGGCCCACGCCCATCAGGACCGGCTCGCGTAGATGCGGTTGAGATTCGTTCCGCGTCGCACCAGATGCTGGCTAACTAGATTCTGACGCAGATCCATGTCAACGTTCCAATATGGCACGAACGCCACGACGGCAATCGACTTCGACAGCATGGCGTAAATCACGCCACGACTATCGGCAATACGGCCACTTGCCGCAAGGTTCACGATGATTCCCGCGCTGAACTGGATTTCCTCTTCAGGAGACACATCACATAACCCCGCATCGTGCAATGAACTGCACTGCAGCGAGCCGCGCGTCGCAACAAATCGACCGATCGGGCTGCCGCTAGCCCAATTCCCCAACCGACTCAAACCGAGCACCAGCTACTCGGTCATGACTACCATCGACGTCAACGGCCGGCTCGCCGATCGATCGCCTCTGCAAGCGCTTGCGTGGGCTCCAGGCCTATCCATTTCGATCCGCCTGATGGCTCCGCTCATCGTGATCGTCCCCGACGCGGCCAGCCAGGAGCACGTCACCAACCAGGGGCACATTCGGCTATCGGCATCGGTCCGGCACGTCCTCCAGATCACCAGCGGCGACAGGCTCTACATGACTGCTGCTACCGGGGCGGACCAGCTGACGATCTGCCCGCCGTCAGTACTCGATGAATTCGTCAAGCGCCTCCAGCAGGAAACCACCTGGACGTAAATGACATGGGAGTCCACAGACAGACACCGGCAACCATCGACCTCGAGACCGCCCGCGTCGTGCTGCAACAGCTCGGCATCACCGCCGAGACATTGGGCGCTGCCACTCGTCCTCGCGACGCACCGACCTTCACCGACTACATCGACCGCGTGTCGGACGCCGTCTCCGCTGGCACACGGCGCGCCTACACCAGCTACTGGAGGCGAATTCGAGACGCCTGGGGCGAGCGGCGACTGAACGAGCCGACGCCCTTGGAGATCAAACAGCTCGCCGAGCGGATCAAGAGCAACGCCCGCGTAAGAAGCAACTCCCGTGGCGGCCGTACAGCAGCAGAGCACACCATCGCAGCACTGCGATGCCTCTACAGCCATGCAGTCGCAGACGGGTACATCGCCGAAAGCGACAACCCGTCGGCTCGCGTTCCCAAACCTCGACGCCTTGCAAGCACACGACGAGCGTTGTCAGACGAGCAACTTGCTCAGATTGTCGGTGCAGCCAGCGTCACCGGCAACGATCCCGACCTCGACACACTCCTGCTGCGCCTTCACACCGAGACGGCATGCCGTCGAGGCGGGGCGCTCGCGCTTCGTCCGATCGATCTCGACCCCGTCCAGTGCCTGATCCGCCTTCACGAAAAGGGCGAGACACTTCGCTGGCAACCGGTTTCACCTACGCTCATGCATCACCTCGTCTTACACCACCAAGAGCGAGACACCAACGGCGACCGACACGGTCCATTACTGCGGTACCGCAACGGACAACCAATCACCACCCGCCGCTACGACTACCTTTGGCGGCGACTTGGCATGCATCTACCGTGGGTGGCAACACAGCAGGTGAGCACGCACTGGATCCGGCACACCACGCTGACGTGGGTCGAACGGCGTTTCGGCTACGGTATCGCCCGGGCCTTCGCCGGGCACAACGGCCGATCGGACGCGGGCACGACATCCACATACATCCGCGCCTACCTCGACGAGGTCGCCGAAGCGCTCGCAACATTGACCGGCGAACCGCATCCACTTGCACGCGCACCACGAAACACCTGAGGTGCAACGCGGCCGTCGCCGGGCGTCTGGCAACTCGTGCGACCGGGGCCCTCGCGGCGGCGACCGGACAGCCATACTGACTCGCACCGCCCATCGACGGCTACCGGGTGATTAACACGGCCTTGAACACGCCTGAGTCGCCTCGCTCCGGAATTCCCCGGTGTTGAGCTCACGTAATTCCCCAGGTGGTGGGCCTCGGGTGTAGTTCTACTTGGTGGTGGTCTTGGTTGTCGAGGCGGCGCGGCCGGGTCGTTTGTTGGGTCGGTAGCTGGGTCCGTTCATGAAGATCTGGTGGCTGGTGTTGATGAGCCGGTCGAGGAGTGACTCGGCGACGACGGGGTTGGGGAACAGTGGGTACCAGTCGGTGGGTGAACGGTTCGAGGTGGCGATGAGTGATCGTCCGGCTTGGGCGCGTTCGGAGATGAGTTCGTAGAGGTCGTCGGCTTGTTGTGCGGTGAGTTCGCGCATGGCGAAGTCGTCGAGGATGAGCAGGGCTGGGCGGGCGAGTTCGGCGAGGCGGCGGGGCCAGGTGCGGTCGGCGTGGCCGCCGGCGAGGTCGGCGAGGGCGCGGCTGGTTTTGATGAAGCGGACGTCGGCGCCGCGGCGGACGGCGAGGTGTCCGAGGGCTTGTGCGATGTGGGTTTTGCCGACGCCGACGGGTCCGTGCAGAACGACGGATTCGCCGGTCTGCAGCCAGCGCAGGGCGGCGAGGTCGCGGATCTGCGCGGCGGGGAGTTTCGGGCTGGCGGCGAAGTCGAACTCTTCCAGGGTGGTGTTGTGCTCGAACCGGGCGTGGCGCAGCCGTCGTTGCATGCCCATGCTCTCGCGGCGGGTGATTTCGTCGTGGCAGAGGACCTGCAGGAAGTCCAGATGGCCGAGTTCCCCGGCCTGGGCCTGGGCGAGGCGGGCGTCGAGGGAGTGCAGCATGCCGGACAGTTTCAACGCGCGGAGGCTGTCGCGCAGGGTGGTGTCGATGACGGTGCTGGTGCTGGTCATGAGGTCTCCTGCGGTGCGTAGATGAACTGGTGCAGGGCGATCATCAGGTTCACTCGGTCCCTGCTGGTCAGGTACGGAAATCCGTGCTGCTGCAGCGTTTCTGCGATGTCGCTGAACAGGCCGTGGGTGAATCGGGGGTCGTCGACGGGTGCCGGTAGCGGGTAGGCCCCGGAGGGTGTTACGGCTGCTGCGGTGGGGTCGTTCATGCCAGCGCCGCCGTGTCGGGCGTGGCCCGTTCGTCGTCCCCGCGGCCGTCGTGGTCGGTGGGCTCGCCGCTCGTGCTGGACAGGTCCACGCCGGTGTCGGCGTTCGTGGTGGGCAGGGGGATGACGTTCGCGAACAGCTGCGAAGGGCCGTGCAGGTGCGCAGCGGCGCCTCCGTCACCCGCGGCGGGCGGCGGCGGGTCGGTCTCGGCGCCGGCGGCGAGGATGCCTTTGACGGTGCGGTAGGACGGGTCCCCGACCGCGATCGCCCGGTGACACGCGGCCTCGAGGCGGGTCGGGGTGTGTTTGTCGGCGAGGCCGAGGACGCCTTGGGCGGCGCGGAGCCGGAACAGGGCGTTGACCTGCAGCAGCCCGGCGATGACTTCCTCGACGGCGGGGCCGATCTCGGCGGCGCGGGTCCGGCACCAGGTCGGGGTCCGCATTCGGAACGCGATCTTCTCCGGCGGGTAGTGGCTGAAGTCGGTCTGTTTGCCCTGCGGTTTCCGGCCGTGTGTGGCGATCAGCTGTCCATTGTGGAAGAACTGGACCACGGTCGGGGTGGAGCGGGCGTCGACGCGTTGGCCCAGATATCGCCACGGGATTGAGTAGATGGTTTTGCCGACCTTGGCGTGGATGTCCGGGCCGACCATCGCGGTGGACCACACGGCGAGAACGAACGGCTTGCCAGGTAACGGTTGCAGCGTCTCCGCCTCGACTGCGGCGAACACTGCTGCGGGCGCGGCACCGGACAACGGTCGGGACGCCCGCCTGCCGGCGACGTCCCGGCACCAGTCCACCGCCGCGGACTGCATCTGCGCGACGGACGTGAACTGCCGGCCGCGCCAGAACGAGTCCCGGACATACGGCATCGGCCGTTCCACCCGGGCCTTGTCCCGCGGCTTGCGGGACCGGGCCGGGTCGATCAGCACCCCGTAATACTCGGCGAGTTCCGCATACGAACGGTTGATCTTCGGGTCGTAGAGATCCGGTCGGTCGACGCCGGTGCGCAGGTTGTCCGGCACCAGACGGCGTGGGACGCCGCCGAAGAACGCGAACCCGGTCACATGCGCCGCGGTCCACGCGGCCTGGTCCATGACGAGCACCGGCCGGACGAACATGTGCCGGGAACACGCCAGGACCATCACGAACGCCCACACCCGCCTGCGCAGCCCCGAGACCGGGTCGACCCAGTAGCCGAGGTGCCCGTAGTCGATCTGGGCCTCCTCCCCGGGCGGGGTGTCAGCCTCGTCGCGCAGGACGACGACCTGGTCGCGGCGGACGTCCTCGGGCAGGTTTGCCGCGACATACCGCTTCAGCGACGCCACGCTCGCGCCGAGACCGTGCTCGTCGCGGAGCCGCTGATGGATCGTCGCCTGGGTGACGCCGACCTTGAGCATCGCCACGATGTAGTCGTGGTGCTTGCCGATCTCCGGCCAGGTCACCTGCCGCAACGTCGTGTCCGCGAGTTGCGGGAACCAGCGCATGACCAGCGCCGCCCACTCCGCCTGGGTCATCGCCGGACCGCCCGGCGCCAGTCCCGCCGCGACCGCCGGCGCCAGGTACTTACGGATGGTCTTGCGGTCCACGCCCAGCGATACGCCCACCTCGCTGATCGAGCGGCCCGCATACCAGTGGATGAAGATCTCGGTCACATCGACCACGTTGAACGTTCTCCTCGCCATCGGCTCCCTCATCCATCACCCGGACGAGGGAGGACGTTGCATGATCGCGAGGACCCACCACCACCAAACCGCTCGTCATCTCCGTGGGGAATAACGTGAGCGGCCGGGTGGGGAATTACGTGAGCGGCAGACCGCTACAGCTGGGGAATTACCTGAGCGCCGACAGGCATAACCATGAGGTCCGCATAAGGGGGTGTCTCACTTGGTGAGTTTGATGAGTCGGCGGTGGCAGATGAGGATGGCTGCCAGGTCGGCGAAGGCCTGAAAATGCTCGGCTTTGCGTTCGTAGCGGCGGACGAGTCGGCGGTTGTTGGTGAACCAGGACAAGCATGACTCGACGATCCACCGGTGCCGGCTTAGCCGCTCGGAGGACTCCACGCCCTTGCGGGCGATCCGGACCTTGATGCCACGGCGGTGGACCTCCGCCCGGATCGCTCTCTGGTCGTAGGCCTTATCCGCGTGCAGCTTCTCCAGCCGGTGCCGTGGGCGGCCACGCCGCCCGCGGACGGGCGTGAACGCGTCCAGCAGCGGGAACAGCACCTGCGCGTCCGGGGTGTTCGCAGCGGAGATCAGCACCTGCAGCGGTATCCCGCGACGGTCGCACAGGACATGGATCTTCGAGCCCGGTTTGCCGCGGTCGACCGGGTTTGGCCCGGTCAGATCCCCCTTTTCACAGCGCGGACGCTGATCGAGTCGACGATCGCCCGGGTCCAGTCGATCCCACCCGCCACTTGCAGCCGGTGCAGCAGCTCGTGATGGATCTGTTCCCACAGCCCGGATTTCGTCCACTCGGTGAACCGGCGGTGCACCGTCGGCCGGGACACCCCGAAGAACACGGCGGGCAGCTTCCGCCACGAACACCCCGCCTGGACCATGTACGCGATCGCTGCGAGGACCGCTCGGTCGTCCGCCCGGCGCTTGCCGCCGCCCTGAGGTCGTTTCGCAGCAACCGGAATCAACGGCCGCGCCACTGTCCACAGGTCGTCCGGCGCCCACGTTTGGATCATGTCCTCGACCACATCCGCCACAAACAGCAGATCATGCCCGAGGCCACGAACTCACCAACCGAGACACCCCCTAAGTGCCGTTATGCCGAGGTCGGCATAACGGCACGAACCCGCACTGAAGCGACCCTGTCGCGACCAGCAGGGCGCCGTCACGTTCGAGGGTCAGGCACCGGGTGTTGGCGCGCATCCGCATCGGCGCGACCAGCCGCCCGGCCGGTGCGAGCTGGTCGGTCCAGGCGGGCGGGACGTCCCACATTCTCTGGGGCTCTTGCTCGATTTTGGGGCGTCGACTTCCGCATTCCCGCAGCTCAAGTGGCCTCTTTGCCGATCCCAGCGAACGCAACAGGTGTGCTGCAAGTGCCTGCTGATCGTGCTGGCGTGGCGGTAGTCAGGGGGCTTGCTCTCAATGGCGTTGCGGATGGTGTCGAGTGTGCTGATGCCTTGGCGGAGGCGTCCGGATAGTTCCGGGGCGTGGCTCCAGCGGTCGGGGGTGGACAGTCCGCCCTGCGTGGCAGGATCGAGCCATGGACGAGAAGACCGAAGGGCAACTGCGTGTTATCCGCAAGGTCGTCGCGGTCTTGCAGGCAGCCGATATCTCAGCTTGGCTGTTCGGGGGTTGGGGACTCGCTGCGAGGATTGGCCGGATCACGCGTGAGCACGGCGACGTGGAGTTCTGGGTTGAGCGCGTTCACGCCGAGCGATCAAAGGCACTGCTCGTAAGGGCTGGCGCCACCGCTCTGACAACTCAGCCGCCCGAGGAGGCATGCGAGTTCGTGTTGGACGATGTTCCGTTAAGCACCGCTTACTTTGATCGGTGGCCAGACGGGTCGTTCAGTCAGCCCTTGGGGCGGTTCTCTGACTGGCTGTTCCCGCCGGGATCCTTCGGCGACGAGCCCGTGACGCTCGATGGCACGCCGGTATTGGCCATGAGCGTCTCCGGCATGCTCGCCATGAAGGAGCAGTTCCCGCACCTGCGCAACGGCCGGCCGTGGCGGCAGAAGGACATCGCCGACTTGGAGATACTCCGAGGGCTGGCTTCCGCGGAGAGGACCGACGGCCACATTGGAGCGGCCTGAGCCGCGCAGGGGCGGCTGGCGGGCAGTCCGCTGGTGTCGCGGCTGCGGCGGTGATCGCGGCGAGGGATGAGCAGATCGCGGTGCTGCAGGCGTCGACCTCTGGCTTCGGCGCGAAGAGTTCGCCGCCCGTCAACGCCCGAGGCGCTGACGGGCGGCAAGCACTCACCTGGGCGCCCGGCCCTTGGCGTTGAACTGCGTCATGAGTTCACGGTTGTTGGCGCGGGCCGCGGCGAGTTCCTCTTCGAGGTCTTCCATCTTCAACCGCAGATCCGCGTTAGTCTCCTCCAACGTGAGGATCTGCCGGTGGAGGTCCTCGACGTCGATGGACGAACCCAGCCCGGATCGGCTCCAGACCTCCTCTCCGATCGCTGCGGACAGCCGCTTCTCCAAGAGTGAGACGTGGTCGGCCAGGCGTTTGCACCGGTCCTGGCTGTTGGCGAGATCGGCTTGTAGCGAGGCCCGGCTCGCCGCCGGTCCGACAACGCTGTCCCGCGGTTCGCTCGCCGCGGCCTGGACCGCGGCCAGCAGATCACGGTGTTGGGGACGGTAGAAGAACGAGCGATCGACGCCCGCGCCCGGGCGATCGCCGAGATGCTGACCTCTGCGTCGCTGGCCGCGACTGTCTGGAGGGCTTTCGCGACGCGCTGGCGGCGTCGCTGGGAGTCCGCCCGCCGGCCGTCAGCCATCGCAGCGCTGCGGTCGTTGGGGGTGGTCATGCGGATTGCTCCGGTCGCAGGTCGGGCAGCGTCGGGCGAATGCCCCGGAATGCCGAGCACGACCTGCCGGGTCCGACGCACGATTGTGATCGCTTCCCGGATCTGGATGTGCTCGGCTTCGGTGAGGGAGTCCAGGTCCTCTTTGACGCTTCGGATCAGGCGGCGGACCCGGTCTATCTCTTGCTGCGAGTGGGCTTGACCCGTTTTGACGGACAGGGTCGATGTGGTGGTTCAGGCTACCTTGCCGAGCGGTGGTTCGATTCTGCTGGTTTCGTATGCGGTTGGGCTTTGGTAGCCGAGGCTGGAATGGCGGCGGCGGTGGGTGTTGTACCAGCCTTCGATGTATTCGAAGATCGCTTTGCGGACGGTGGTGCGGGTGGGCCAGGCCCGCCGGTGGACGAGTTCGGTCTTTGATGGTGGCGAAGAACGATTCGGCGACGGCGTTGTCCCAGCATTGCCCGCGTCGGCCGACGGACAACCTGACGCCGTGTCGTTTGGCGAGTTTGGCGCGCTGGGTGCTGGTGTACTGACCGGTTTCAACCAGTCGTTGCAACACCACTGTCCTGAGTGGACGATAACAGGTCGTTGAGCGCTTCGCCGGGCGTCCTCCACCCGAGCGCCTTGCGTGGCCGGCTGTTCAATGTTGCGGCAACCGCCTCGAGTTCGCCGGTGTTCCAGCGGGCCAGATCCGTGCCCTTCGGGAAGTACTGCCGGAGCAGTCCGTTGGTGTTCTCATTCGTGCCGCGCTGCCACGGACTGTGCGGGTCGGCGAAGTAGACCTGCACGCCGGTGTCGATCGTCAACCTCGCGTGCTGGGCGAGTTCTTTGCCGCGGTCCCAGGTCAGCGTGCGACGCAACTGCTCGGGCAGGGCGGTGATCGTCGCGGCGATCGCTTCGCGGACCGCTGCGGCGAGCTCAGCGTGGATGCGCGGCACGCCGTAAGTGCCCTTGGAGGCGTCGTGGATCGCGATGATCTCGGCGGTGAGGTCCCGGTCAGTACGGGCCCGAGCGGACACATGGCTGCGACGGTAGTAGGCGGACCGGGAGACCTGCAGCAGCTCACACGCACGCTTGACGTTGTGCTTGCCGGCCTGCTCCGCCTCGATGAACGGGTACACGTTCACCGGGTCTCCCGAACGAAGAAAGCCGTTGCCCGCTTGAGGATGTCGACGTCCTCCTGCAACCGGCGGTTCTCCCGCCGCAACCGGGCCAGCTCCGCCCGCTGATCCCATGATCGAAAGCGCGGTCTCGGTCTTGGCGAGCTTGGCCTGCAGGCGGGCGTTCTCCCGCTGCAGCCGGGCAAGTTCGGCGTTCTCGGCCTTCTTCGCTGCCCGTGCGGCCGCTTGACGGCGGTCCGTCAGGCCGGCCGCGGCTCCGGCGTCACGGGCCTTGCGCCGTGTCCAGAATGTGTGACCCGTACAGCCGTTCCCGGCGCAGGATCGCCCCGCGAGCCGCCGCATCCGGCGCCGCGTCGTACTCAGCCAGAATCCGCGTCTTGAACTCTGCGGTGAATGTCCGCCGCTGGGGCCGGGCGTCCGGATCCGGGCTCGAACTGGGTCTCGACGTCATGCTGATGATCTCTCCTCACAACCGTCCAGGAAGAGTATCCCCTGGTAGACGGGCTGTCTCACATCAGCGTGACAGGGAGGCTTCGCCTTCCATGCCCGCAGGAACGGATCGATCAACGCCCCTTGCCCGTCGGTGAGATCAGTCGAGTACGCCGCACGCCCCATAACCAGGCCCAACGCACCGCCGGCACCCGCGTATCCGCCGGCCCGCAACGTTCACAACATCGAGCGATCACGTAATACCCGAAAACCTCCTGAAGACCAATTCAATCTTCTAACCAGGCATATGTGCACTTATAGCCCTTTGAGGAGACGGCGTGCGTGCGCCAGACGCTGCATTGCCTCGTCGATGGCCGCCGCTGCCGCCGCGCTCTGGTCATTGCGTGGGCTTGACTCAGGGTGCGCCACCACGAACACCCCGCGGCCGTGCTCGCTGCGCAGGTACCCCTCCTCGATGAGCTTCCGCTGAGCTTGCAGGACGGTGCCGAGAGAGCGGATCTTGTACTCGCGTTGCAGATCGTTGATCGTAGGAATCTGCTCGTCAACGTCCCACTCCCGGCCTGCAAGCCTGCGGCGTAGCGCGTCGTACACCCGTTGCCACTCGGTTCTCTTCGCCATGGCACTATTTTTATCATGTTATCAGTAGGAGTGAAAGACATAGGAGATGATGTGTTGCGCCACCTGGTGCCGACGCGCCCCTGGGCGGGAAAGTGAACATCGACAGTCGCGGCGACCGGACGGCAAGACACCCGCGGTAGACCGCAGGTCAGACGTGTCGGCATCGACTTCGTTTACTCGTCGTCCGCGTCGTGAGGACCGCCGATGTCGCGGGTGAGGGTGTAGTGCCCGGGATAGTGCAGGGTGGTGATGGTGGCCTGTGGGGCGTCCGGCCACGGCCAGGGCCGCGTGGGCGGGGCGGGCACAGGGCTTTCGCCGTCGTCGCCGTCCCACAGCCGCCCGTACGCATCGGGGATGACACCCCAGCCCCAGTACGGCAGGGGACGCTTCGGCGTCACGCCGAGTACCTCGGCGGTGTCGATCTCGTCGCTGGCGACCGTGCAGCGGTGTCGCCAGTTGTCGCCGAGATCGAAGGTGTACCCCAACTCCTGACCCGGCTGCAGGACTTCGGCGAGGGTGACCACGTCGGCGTCCAGTTCCCGTTCGGGGTCTTCGTCTCCACCGCTGTGGCGGAACTCGGTGACGGTCTTGCCGAGGTGGGGTAGCTCGAACTGGTGCAGATGGCTGCGGTCCCACCATGCGAACGCGTCGTCGATCGCCTCGGCGAAGACGTGAAAGGTGTGTCGTGGCGACACGGCGAAGATCCTGCCCGGAGTAGGCCACAGTTCACCGGAGTTCCCGCCGCCGAGCAACTCGACCCGTACTGACCACCAAGGCATTCGTCGACCTGCCACGCCGCATGTACGTGAAGATGATCTCCCCGGAGATCCAGGTGATGGCCCCGAGGCTCCTGGCGAACTACCGGTCGCCGTTCAACGGCCGCTCCGGACGCGAGCTGCCGGTCGTGTCGGCGGGGCTGGCGATCACGAACTCGGAGACCGGGTGCGGGGCGTTCTCCATCCAGCCGTGGGTGCGGTTCGAGGTCTGCTCCAACGGCCTGGTCATCAGTTGAGAACCTGCTGCGCCGCGCGCACCTCGGCGGCCGACTGTCCGACGAGGACGGCGTCGTGGAGTGGTCGACCGAGACGAACACGAAGGCCCTGGAGCTGATCACCTCGCGGGCCACCGACGCGGTGCGGGCGTTCCTCGACGCGGACTATGTCGCGGAGATGCTCCGCGAGTTGGAGACGGCGGCGGGCACGGAGCTGAGGGAGCCGGACACGACGCTGAAGGTCGTCGGCAAGCAGCTGCGGTTCACCGAGGAGCAGCAGGACAACATCCTGGCGCACTTCATCCGCGGCGGTGACATCTCCGCCGGTGGCGTGATGCACGCGGTCACGTCGGTGGCGCAGACCCTCGCCGACGCCGACGCCGCCTTCGAGCTGGAAAGCGTCGCGATCCAGGCGATGCGCCTCGCCGCCACGCACGCCTAACTGCAGCGCCTTGCTCGGGCTGCCCTGAGCCGCTGCCCTGAGCCGCTGCCCTGCAGCCCTCTGCGCCCGGACCACCGGCTGGTGGTCGGGCGCAGCCACATCCAACCCGCTTCCGTTCCGCTCGCGAAGTAAGAAGTCGCGTCCATGCTCCTCACCCCGTACCACCGTCATAATTCCTGGCCCGGCGTCCAGCCCGGAGTGCAACGGTGAACTGCAACCCGATCGTCCCGAGTCGCTTGGGTGGACCGCCCGCCGAGATGGCCCGCGCCACCTGCGGCCGGATCCTCAACACCTACCGCGGGCCCGGCGGGAGCGTCTCCCACCTGCACCCGGTCAGCCCTCGCGGCTACGACCACCGCCCGGTCCCCGTCCCCGCCGACCAGCTCACCGGGGTCTGCGCCGAGCTACGCAACCGCGGTGTCCGTGACGTCCTGATCGTCTGCTGCGACGGGCTGAGCGGGTTCACCGAGGCGATCGAGGCGACCTGGCCCCTCGCGACCGTCTAGACGTGCCTGGTGCACCTGATCCGGGCGGCGATGCGGATCGTGTCCTACGGCGACCGCAAGAAGGTCGCCGCCGCTCTCAAGCCGGTCTATGCCGCTCCGACGGTCGAGGCCGCCGACGCCGAGCTGCTCGCCTTCACCCAGTCGGCGTTGGGCCGCAAATACCCGGCCGCGGCGATGACCTGGCGCAACGCCTGGGACCGGTTCATCCCGTTCCTGGCGTTCCCCCGGAACTACGGAAGATCATCTACACGACGAACGCGATCGAGTCGTTGAACTACCAACTCCGGAAGATCATCAAGAATCGCGGGTACTTCCCGACCGACGACCTCGACGCCATCAACGCCACCATCGACGCGGTCCACAGGCCACTCGACACCATCAACACCGACATAATTTAGATCAACTTACACAGACAACTTGGCTCTGGTGCAGAAACGGGGGTCTGTCAACTTGACAAGCCCGTCTCCCGTCGAAGCGCTCCAAGGCACTGGCGGGGTGGGTAAGACCCAGCTCGCTGCCGAATACCTGCACCGCCACCGTGACGACTACGACCTCATCGTTTGGCTCAATGCCGAACGCATCGAACTGGTCCCGGCCAGCTCGCCGCTCTCGCTCCCACCTTGAACGTCCCGATCACCGACGACACCGCATCCGCGAAGGCAGTCATCACCGCCCTCGACACCACCACCCTGGCGTGGTTGCTGGTCTAAGACAACGCCAACCAACCCGACGATCTCCCTGCCTGGCTCCCCCACTCCGGCGCCGGGCACGTGATCGTCACCTCCCGCCAGACCGGGTTCGACGCCCTCGGCGCCCGCCTGGACATCGACGTGCTCACACCCACCGAAGCCATCACCCTGCTCCGCACCCGCCTGCCGGCCATCGACGACCACCTCGCCGGCCAAATCATCGAAGCGTTGGGACGGCTCCCGCTGGCGGTTGAGCAGGCCGCGGCCTACCTCGCAGAAACCGGCACCCCGCCCGACTACCTCACCCTCCTGCACACCCAAAGCGAAGCCTTGCTCGACCAGGGCTACGCCCGCGGCTACGAACACACCGTTGTCGGCGTGGATGGTCGAGCAGCTCGTGGTACACGGTGGCTGGCGCCTTGTCGACGAATTCTGTGCTGTTCAGCAGCGCCCGCACCGTGTCCCGGTCGGCCGCCGACAGCTCCCGCGGCTACGTGCGGGTGGACACCGGCCTCATGCCGCTGGGCGAAGCGGAGACGCGGATACGGACCATCGAGTGGGCGGTGGTGGAGAGCGCAACCCGCGACGTCCCGATGGCAGACCTCCGCCGGTACCTCGCCGACCGCGGGCAGACGGTGCTTTCCGAGGCGCGGCCAAACCGGTGACACACGCCCCGTTACGCCCGCGGGCCGCCTGTCAGATGCTTGCCCAGCTCGCCGATGGTGGGCGCGGACAGCAGCGTAGCGATATCGAGAGTCACCCCGAACTCCCTCTCGATATCGTCGTTCACCTGAAGGATCTGCAGCGACGTGAGGCCGAGGGTGAGCACGTCGTCATCGGCGGTAGCCTGCGCGAAACCCTTGTCGCGAACGAGCCGGACAAGCCGCTCGACCTCGCCGCCCCTGCCCGGTGCCGGTTCGTTCACCCCGTCACCACGCAACGGGAGAACAGGGCCGAGTTCATGCAAGGACTCAAATCCGGTACGAAAGTGGCGCTCACCCGACGACGGCCACTATTCATAGCATCAGACCTCCGGGCGCCAGCGTGACACGTTTCGGCAGGTGAAACATCTGGCCGGAATACTACAGGAGTCGCCCATAGGTATCAAGATGCTTGAATATGGGCGATATCACTGATAACTCGACTTTCGAGGTTATGCGGCGGCGAGTGCCCATGCGTGCTGCACCTGACGGATTTCCGTGTTGGTGGGTTGAGCTGGGCGAGAGCTCATAAAACGAGCGGCGATGATGGCGTGTCGCAGGGTGGTGAGCATGTCGGCGAATGACGGGTCAGTGTTTTCCGGGTACCACGGTGCGGACAGGCGACGCTGGGTGACGATCTCGGGTTTGTGGCCGTGCAGGGCGTACCAGACGACGACGAGGGTGTAGACGTATATGCCGAACGCCCAGGTGCGTTCCACCGCTTGGGGGACCCGGTTGCGGGCCTGGCCGACGCCCCCGAGGCGACGCTGCGCGCGCCGTGGAGGCACTCAGGGCCGCTTGCGTACGGACCAGATGACGTCGATCGGCCACCGGCTCGTCCACTCCGCCGGCCGGTCACCGAACGTGGTCCGGGCACCCTCAGCCGGCGGCTCCTCGACGAGCCGCTCGACCACGAGGTCGTGCTCACCGAACAGGCGAACCCACTCCCCGTAACCCAGCACGAAATCCACGGCCTCGGCCGCCACCTGCCGGGTGTGCAGCCCGAAATACCCCCGCTGCAGCTGCGTGGTGAGTGTCCGCGCCTCATGATCCCAGCACATCGCGAACAGCGGCGAGTTGGTGCAGAAGGCGAGCTGCCCGCCGGGCCGCAACACCCGGGCCAGCTCGGGCACAGTGCGGTACGGGTCGGCCCACGACATCCCGCCGTAGTCGGACAGGACCACGTCGAACGAACCGGCGGCGAACGGCAGCGCGTGCGCGTCGGCCTGCACGAGTGCCGGCGAGTCGGCGTCGCCGCGGGCGTCCCCGGCGGCGTGGCGCAGCTGAGCCAGCGAGATGTCCAGGGCGATCACCCGGCCGCCGCGCCGGGCCAGGGACCGCGCCCAGTGCGCGGCCCCGCAGCCCAGCTCCAGCACATCGCGGCCCGCGACAGGATCCAGCACGCGCAGCTCCGCCTCCGGGCGGCGCCACAGCCCCCAGGCCTCAGCGGCCGCACCGAGCATCACCCCGTGCTTGCGCTGATACCCGTCGCTCCACGCGTCCCAGGTGCGCCGGTTGCGGCGGGCCAGCTCACCCGCCGCGCGGGACGTGCTGATCACCCGGCGCCGCCGGACGCCTCGGGTTCGTAGATGACCGGGAAGTCGGCGTGTGCGAGGGGTTCGAACGCCTTGATGCCGCGCTCCGCGATCGTCGGTGACGGCACACCCATGTAGATCGCGTCGGCCGGGAAGAACGACGGACGGTACACCCAGCGTGGCCTCGTGCCGACGTTGGCGCCGGTGCCGTGCACCACCCAGCTGCAGTGCGCGATGACATCGCCAGGCTCGAATGTCAGCTCGTCGGACAACTCGCACGAACGCAACCGCGGCGCGAGCCGGTACGCCTCATCCAGGTCGACACACGCACCACCCCGCCACAGCGGCCCGAGCTTGTGCGAACCCGTCATGTACTGCACCGCGCCCTGATCCGGCGCCACATGGTCCAACGGGATCCAGAAGTAGATCCACGAGCGGTCGGTCGGGTTCTTGTCCTGGTGCCAGCCCAGCGGCTGCCCCCGGTCGCCGCGCTGGCTCAGCGGCAGCTTGACGAGCAGGATGTCGTCGAAGAACCGCGTCCCGCTGTTCCGGCCGAGCAGCAGCGACGCGTTGCGGCCGAGCTGTCGCGAGTGGACCACGGTGTGGAACAGATCGTCGATCTCCGACGGGCTGCGGAAGGACTGCGACGCCGGCGACGTCTCGAAGTCGAAGCCGAGCCGCTCCTCGTTGGCGTCGCCTCCGGGACCCATGAGCTGCTGCGCCTGCTGCAGCAGCGAACCGACCAGATCAGGGTCGATCAGTCTTGGCAGACGGATCCAGCCGTTCTCCCAGAACTGCTCGACCTCGTCCGGGGTGACCTCCCGGATACCCGGGACATCGGTACCGACAGCCGCGGCGGTGTCCGCGGCGAATGAACTGCTCATGGCGATTCCCCTGCGTGTCGTCGTCTTCGTCGCCGGCCGAGCCGGACGCTCAGAACTCCCGATGCGGTCCCTGCTGTGCCTTGTACTCCGGGTACACCCCGAACAGCCGGCGCAGCCCGAACCTGGTCTCCTCAAACGTCCAGAAGTCGTCCCGCTCGATCGACTCCGCCAGGTCCCAGGGGCGGTACCGGCCGATGAGCCCGCCCATCACCCGGAACACCTGGCCGGTGACCCAGCCGGCGTCGGCCGAAGCGAGGTACGCCGACAGGGTGGCGGCGTGCTGCGGTGAACTGGCGTCACCGGCGTCATGGGACTCGGTGGTGCTGGCGCCGACATGCCGGGCCATCCGGCCCCGCACATTGGCCGCGTTGACCGCGTTGACCGTCACGGCGTACGGATACATCTCGTGCGCCAGCTCCAGCGTCATGGCCGCGATCGCGCCCTTCGCGGCGGAGTGCGTCACACCCAGATCGGGCCGCCCGACAAGGCCGGTGGCGGCAGTGTAGGTGACCAGGGCACACGGCGACCCGGCCCGCTCCTCGCTGTTCGCACGCCACCGCCGGCAGGCCGCCGCGGCGACGAGGTACGTGTGCGTGGCATGGGATTCCAGGACGTTTCGCCAGTCGTCGATCGTCGTCTCCCACACCGGGCTGGTGCGAAGCGTGCCGGCAGCGGCGAGAACGGCGTCGACATTGCCGTGCGCCGCGAACAGGTCCTCGAACATCGACTCGACCTGATCCGGGTCGGTGACGTCGCAGAACCGGCCCTCGATGCCTCCCCGGTCACCGGCCTGGGCCGCGAGCCGCTTCGCCACGTCGGCGGCCACCGCCACGTCTTGGCCGACACCGTCGACACTCGTGCCGTTGTCGGCGACGACCACCGTCGCGCCGAGCTGCGCGGCCTGGACAGCGACGGCGGAGCCGATGTCACCGGCGCCTCCCGTCACCAGGATGACGCGTCCTTCGAGATCGACCGGTACGGACAGCGGCGACATCTTCATCCGTTATCACTGCACCTTTCTGAGACTGTGGCAGGTGGGCAGGAGCGTCACGGCTGCGCCGGGATCTCCACGGAGCCGTCGGTCCGGTA
Source organism: Dactylosporangium sp. NPDC051485 (assembly GCF_040682015.1). Taxonomy (NCBI): domain Bacteria; kingdom Bacillati; phylum Actinomycetota; class Actinomycetes; order Micromonosporales; family Micromonosporaceae; genus Dactylosporangium; species Dactylosporangium sp. NPDC051485. The sequence continues at coordinate 22,309 of NZ_JBFAZW010000089.1, read as the reverse complement.
CCACGTCTGCGCGCGGTAGGCGCCGAAACTCAGGCTGCGCGCGGCGAGACGCTCCCCCTCGGTGACGATCCCGGCGTGGTGGGCGATGTCGCTGTCGAAGAGGATGAGCGTGCCGGCCGCGCCAACCACCGCGACCCTGTGCTCGTGCAGCCCCTGCGGCAGCACCCGCGCGTCGTCGTCGCTCGGCACGACATTGCGGTCGCGGTTGTCACGCTGCAGATCCCGGGTCAGCAGATGCGACCCGGGCACGCAGTGGAACGGGCCGTTCGCCAGCCCCACATCGGTCAGATACACGAAAGATTTGAGGTGACGCATCTTGTCGTAGTGCAGCTGCTGCACCCGGGTACTGCTGCCCACCACGTCAAGAATCGCGTAGATGGTCCGGCTGAAGATGTACCCCTCCCCGAAGAACCCGCGCACCACGGACTCCAGCTCGGGCCGGGCGAACGCGCCGGCCAGGACCGGAAACGCCGAACCGTCCACATCGGACCGCTCCATGCGGACCGACTGACCAAGCGAATAATCCTCGTGGTGCGCCCACGGCGGAGTGCGCTCGAACAGCTCATGGCACTCCCGTGCCGCCGTCGTGATCTCCTCGGGGCTCAGATAGCCCGGTACGAGGACCACACCGTCCTGCTCCAGCACGTCCAGAATCTTCTGGACCTCATGGATGGCGGCATGCTGGATCGTCTGGTCCTGCTGTGTCGTCATGTCGATCCTCCGTTGCAGTGTCGCCGGCGCTCAGGTGCCGGCCAAACGTTCGATCACCGGGCGGACGAGATCCAGGTGCACGTCGCGGAACACGTAGTAGCTGATGCCGGTACGCGAACGGCGCTCCACCAGCATGTCCTCGAGCTCCTGCGCGTCGCGCCCCAGCAGGTGCTCCGGGGTCTGCCCGGCAGTGCCGGCACTCACCCCGCTCGCCGCGGCGTACTCGTCGAGCTGCCGCTGAGCGTCGGCGCCGGTGCCGGCCCGCACGACGAGGATGTGCAGTTCGACCTCGCCGGCCCGGTCGCCGAGGTGCTGACGCACCACGGCGGCCTTGCGTTCCGTCGACTCCAGTGACGCATCGACGGCGACCTCCCGGGCCGTCGATCCCGCCGACATGCTGCGGGAAAAGCTGACGATGTCCGCGGTGCGCGCCGCGAGCCGCAGCATCCGCTCGCCGCCCGCACCGACCAGCAGCGGCACCCGCGGACCGGCCAGCCCCTGCAAGTCCCGCACCGTGTAGTGCTTGCCCTCGAAGACGAACGGCTCGGCGGACCAGGTCTTACGGACGACCTCAATGGCCTCGGCGAGGCGGTCCACACGCAGCGGCCCGGGATCCATGGCCAGACCCAGCTGATGATAGTCGGCCTCCTTCCACCCGGCACCGATCCCCAGCTCGAACCGGCCGTCCGAGAGCATCGCCAGCGTCGTCGCGTCGCGGGCCAGCAGCGCCGGATGCTGCAGGTCGTTGGTGTGCACCAGCGTGGTCACGGTCAGCCCGGTCCGAGCGGCGGCGTCCGCGAGCGCCACGAACGGTGCGTACTGCGGAGATGTGTGCAGGGGCATGTGCAGCGCGCTGCAGCCGCCGTCCTCGGCCCGGCCGAGCAGCTCGAGCCAGGCTTCACGGGAAGGGGCGCCCTTGGTGAGCACGCCGAACCGGAACGGTCGTCGGGGTGGGTTCACAGCCGCCTCGTCTCGATAGACAGGTCCGCCGGCAACGCCGGCCCGGGATCGGCACCGGCCGGACGTAGCAGGTCCGCCGGTAGTTCCAAGCCGGCGTCGTGGAGCTCGCGCAGCAACGACCAGCGGGTCAGACCGTTGGCCGACAGGGTGTCCCAGGCGGTCGCGCCCCACCGCTCCCGGTAGCCGAGCAGCCGGGCCGGTCCCGGCCGCACGGCTGCATAGGCGGCCGCGAGATGATGTGCCGCCACCCAAGACGCGCAGACCGCAGGCACCGACGGAGGGCTGATCGCCCGCACGGCGCCGATCGTGCCGCCGTCGAGACGGCCGGGTTCGACCAGCGCCACGACCCCGATCCGCACACCGTGCGCGCCCGCCAGGTGCGCCGCGGTCACCGCCTCGGCCGCAGCCACGTCGCCGACGGTGACGATGGTCGCGTCGAAGCCGGCCGCACCCGGCGACCCGAGCAGGACCGCCTGGCCGCCTGGGTCCGGCAGATTCGGCAGCGGCTGCTTGGAGCAGCTCAGTGCCGCGACGACGTCACGCTGGTCGAGCAGGTCGTCCAGCCGGGCCCTGGCCGACGCGGCGCCGATCGGGAAGACCATGCGCACCGGGCAGTGACCGGCCCGGGCCAGCAGGACACCCGCGAGGTCGGTGTTCTGATGCGTCGGCGAGTTGCCCCAGCCGAGGCTGGTGAGCACCACGGTGAGGGGCGGCCGGCCGGCGGGCGGACGGGCGGTCAGCACCTTCAGGTACTGGGCGAGCTGCGTGGCCAGCAGCGGCGCGAACGCCTCGTAGGACACCACCGCCGCGGGTGTGCCCGCCTCGGTGAGTCCCCATGCCCAGGCGGAACACAGCTCCTCGGCGAGGACCTCCGTCACCAGCCCGGCGGCGAGACAGCGGTCGAGCCGGTTCGAGGCACCCTCGTCGGGTGACAGCACGCGAACCTCCCGCTCCACCAGCACCCGGTCGACCTCACCCATCGGCATGGCGGCCGCCGCGGACCCGGCGGCGGGCCGGCGGGCGACCTCCGATCGGGCGCGAACCGGCCCGGGGTCACCGGCGGCGGGCAGGTGCGTGCGGATGCGCTGCGCCAGCCCCCGCACCGACGCCCCGGCGGCGCCGGCCCCGTCGACCACCGGCGGATCGTTGAGCGACCCGAGCCAGCGCCGCACATCGCCGAGCAGCACTGGGTCTGCGAGGTCGAGCCCGGCCGGCTTGTGCGCGTGATGGCCGCTGAACGGCCGGCCGCCCAGCTCGGCCGGGGCCGGCCAGCCCTTCTCGGTGACGCTGAGCCAGACGACCGGTTCGCCGGACGCGGCCCGGTCCCAGGCCTGCCGGGCCGCCTCCGCCGCCTCGTCGCCGCGGTCGCCGCTGACCAGGACGTGGTGACCCATCCCCGCTAGCACTCGTTGCAGGCGCTGGGGGCTGAACCGGGCGGTCGAACCCATCCGGGCACCGTTGACGTTCACGACCGGCAGCCAGCACGACCCGCGGGCCGGAGGCAGCACGTCGTGGTGCGCGAACGCCGCCAGCGCCGCCGGCGTTTCGCATTCACCGTCGCCGATCACCACGGCGACGCGCAGACCCGGCCGGCCCGCGGCGATACCCTGCCCCACGCCCAGCGCCGGACCCAGCTCGCCACCGAGGTACGGCACGTCCGGCTCCCCCACCGCCTCCGACGGGTCTCCGCCCGGCGCTCCGTAGCGGCGGATGGCGGCACCGATCGCAGCCGGATCATGGCCGGCGCGCACCGCCTGATGCGCGAAGGTGAAACCACCAGCATGCCCGGTGCCGACGACGAGCAGGAAACCTTCGTCGCCGCCCTCCTGGGCCAGATGCGCGGCCGCCCAGGCGATGCCCGGATTGCAGCCCCAGTGCCCAGCCGCGCGGGAGCGCAGCGGCTCGCCGGGCGGTGGCCAGCTCAGCCCGGTCGCATGGCTGAACGCCAGCAGGCACACTGCCCGCCAGTAGTCGGCGGCCGCGCCGTCGGGGATGCGCGGCTCCGGTTGAGCCATGACACGGTGGATTGTGGTCACCCGGCGCCGCCTCCCCCGCGCCGGGCGACGATGACGTCGGTGTGTTCCACGGTGGCGAACCCCTCGTCCGGCACGATCTGCCGGAGCCGCCGGTCCAGTTCCCGGCGGAACTGTTCCAGCCGGTTGCCGAGCAGGTCTGGGGACGCGTACGAGGTCGACAGCTGCTGGCCGATCACGTCGTCGACCGTGAGCAGCCGTGTCGTGGTGAAGCGGCACTGGCCGACGGCGTTGAACGCGGAATCGGCCAGGACCTGCTCGTGGGTGAGCTTCGGATGGCTGTAGGTGCCGCCGCCGGCCCGGCGCTGCAGCCCGAGGAACTCGGTGATCACCTCGCGGGTTACCTCGACCCACTCCCCCTGCAGCTCCCCGTCGCGCGACCAGATGCTGGCCGACCCGGACAGCAACGCGATCCCGCCGGCGGCCTCGATGACCCGGTCGAGAAAGGCCAGCACGCCGGCGCGATCCATCCAGTGAAACGATGCGCCCATGGTGCACAGCCGAATCGGTGGCAGGTCGTCCGCGCGGAGATTTTCCGCCCGGCTCACCACCCAGCGCACATCACCGGTGAGCTCGGCGGGCTGGCGCCGGGTGCCCTCCAACACCATCTCCACGTCCGGATCCACCGCCCAGACCCGGCAACCGGCCCGGGCCAGCGGCACGGCCAGTTGACCGGTGCCGCAGCCGAGGTCCAGGACCGGGACACCGGCGCTGAGGTCGAACTCGTCCACGAGATGCTCGATGGACTCCGCTGGGTACGGCGGGCGGTACCGGGCGTAGTACGCGGCGGTACCGGCGAAGAGTTTCAGGTCGTATGCGGTGGTGTCGCGCCCGGTCATGTGACGTCGCCTTTCCTGCGATCCTTCAGAAAGAGCACCAGATCGGACATTCTCGCCGAGATCGCCGTGGTGGACCGCGCTTCCCGGATCATCGCCAGCGCGTGGCGGCGATCGGCGGGCGACAGAACGTCGAGTTGCAGGCCCTCGCGTTCGAGCAGGGCGTGCAGATTGGCGGGCACTTGATACGGCCGACGGTCCCGCGGCAGGTGCAGCCAGGCGAACGGTGGCAGCGAACCCGACGCGCCGACGACGGCGGGCGGACGGGACTGCCGACGCACCACGACAGCGGCGGTCGCGCCCGGCGCGTCCGAGGTGAGCCGCACCCGCGCCCGGGTGACCCGGACCACCAGGTGGGCCAGCTGCGGCGCGACCATGATGTCGCGGCCTGCCCATTGCTCGCGGCGGCCGGCGACGAGCGCGGTGGCCTCCGCCGGGACACGGCCGGCGGCCTGCAGCTGCCTGGTCAGCTCAGTGAGCCTGGCCGGGGCCGCGCCGTCACCGCGGACCGGACGCGTCTGCAGCCCGGCGAGCTCCGGGGCCTGTTGGTCGGCCCGCAGGTCGTCGCCGACGACCACGGCCAGGCCCGGGTCGACCTGCTCCTGCTCCACCAGCCTTGCCCAGAACCGCGGGTCGTCCTTGACCATGCCGTAGCCGCACGACTCGGCGACGGTGTCGATGTGCTGGGCCAGCACGGCGGGCAGCGGCGGGGTGCCCGGCCCGGCGTTCGTGGCGAGGACCACGCGCCAGCCCGACCCGGCCGCGGCGTCCAGCAGTTCCTCGGCGCCGGGCAGCACGACGGTGTCGCCGGGATCGGCGGCAAGCTCCGCGGCGACTGCGGCGACCGCCTTCGGAGGCAGCGTTTCGAACGTGCGCAGGCACGCGGCGACGTCCGGCGCGGTGTGCACCGCGGCGCGGATCACCGGTTCGGGCCGTTCGTCGCCGCCGGCCCGGGCCGCCGCGACGACCCGGCCGGCTAGACCGGGCCGGGTCCGGGTGATGAGCGTGCCGCCGGCATCGACGATGAGCACAGGCCTTCGCTCAGACATCGACGAGATCCAATCGCAGGTCGGCATGCAGATCCCCGCCCCATCCGGGCGCGGTTGGCACAGGCAGCGTTCCCGCCGGTGCGGCGCCCGGCCCGTCGGACCCGCCCGGCAGCGGCGCGCCGGCCAGGTGCAGGCTGCGCCGCGGCTCGAGCAGCAGGTGGAACTCCAGCACGTCGATCGGCGCACCGGTCACCGCCAGATGCAGCGCGGGCAGCAGACCGCCGCCGTGCGGAGCACACCGCGCCCCGGCGGCCCGCGCCGCGTGCACGATGCCGAGCAGGCTCACGAGACCGCCGCAGAACACAGCGTCGGGCTGCCACACGTCAACCCGGCCCTCACGCAACTGCACCGTGTCGGCGCCGCCGTAGCAGTGCTCCCCGGCGGCGTGCGCGACGCCGAACTCACCGGGCCGCGCGCGGTCGATCTCGTCAGGGTGGTACGGCTCCTCCACCCACGCCAACCCACCGGCCACCGGCGCGCACGCAGCCCGGACCCGGTCCGCCGGCCAGGCGCCATGGAAGTCGACAGCCAGCCGGCCGGGACCACGCCGCCGCACGAAATCGACGGTGACGTCGACAAGGTCGTCGCCGAGCACCGCCGGGTCCCACTTCTGCACGGTGTACGTGCCGGCCACCTCGTCCATGACAGCCGCGATCCGCGCCGCGTCGCCGCGCACACCGAAGCACGTCGCGTATGCTGGCATGGGTCCGGCCACGGCCGCCGGAGCGAGCAGCCGCCACACCGGCAGTCCGGCCCGTTTGGCCGCCAGGTCCCACAGCGCAAGCTCAACCGCACCGACCGCGACGGCAAGCAGACCGGTGTGCGCATGCCGGGTCGCACGGCGCAGCAGCCGGCCGAACCAGGCCGGATCCGCCGTGCCCGGCAACGGCAGCGCCGCACCCACCACGGCGGGCACCTGCCGGGCGACCGACACGTGGATCGGCCCCCAGAAACCCCAGCGATCACCGTCGCTCACGCCGACCAGCCACCCGCGGACCGGATCGGTCCGCGCATCGGCCCGGACAGCGGCAGCGTGAACCTCCGGCGGCGGGGCAGGCAGATCGAACTCGGCCAGCGCGACCCGGACGATCGGCACCGCCGTGTCGACAGCCCGTTCCGAGGCGGCACCGAGACCGACGACGTCACGAACCGGAATCACACCCGCGGTCCCGCCACCGGCCGGTCGGCGAACCGCGAATACCACAGCGGCCGGTAGTTCTCCCAGGAACGCGGGGCCAGACCGGTCGGCTCGAACACGGTCTCCAACGCGCCGCGCAGGCGCAGGAAGTAGCCGAGGTCCTCCGCGTCGCGGTGCCGCGCCCGCCGCATGTACTCGTTGTGCGCCTGATAGACCTGAATCCGCGGGAAGGTGCCGACGTGCGGCGCCAGGAACGACACACCCCGTACCGCGCTGTCATACGAGTCCAGACCGGCGACGTAGGTGAAGTCGGCAAGGATGTCCAGATCCCGGCAGTCGTCCATGATCTCGGCGGAGCGCTGCAGTGTCAGTGACGCCTTCGTGTCCTTCAGCAACAGTTGCCGGCGCTCGAAGCACTCCAGTGTCAAGGTCAGGTGGAACGGGCCGCACTCCTCACGCAGCCGGGCCAGGTCGTCGCGGTCCCGCAGGACCGACGACAGCAGGTGCAGCCGGCCCTGGAAGCCGAACCGGTCGGCGGCCCGCCGCAGCGACGACATGTGCTCGATGGCCATGGCCGGGTAGTGGAAGCAGCCGCTGCAGACGGTGATGACCTCGGCGTGGCTTAGGTCCGGCCAGTCATTGTCCGCCTGCAGCCACTCGAGCAGCTCGGCGAGCTGATCCTCGGACGTCAGGGTGTCGTCGGACGCGTCCTCGATGACATTGGGGCAGAACATGCAGCCCGTGCACCGCGACCGCGAGTGGGTGTTGAGCGTGATCGAGTTCCCGCCCGCCCGCAGATAGGTCAGCACGACATCGTCGTTCTCCAGCGCGACGACGTCGGCGACCGGCTCTCCCTCGAACCGCAGCGCACCGTCGGCGACCTCGAACCGGGAGTGCTCGTTGTCGAAGGGCAGGATGATCTGCCAGACCTCGTCAGAGCCGGCGGGCTGCAACTGCATGCGCGCCCGCGGGTAGTCCTGCAGCGGGCGGGCGCCCTCTGCATTGGCGGCGATCAGCATGACGTCCATGAACGGCACGTCGAACTGCTCGGACAACGCGCGCAGCCGTTCCACCGCCGGCCGCATCGCCATACTGGTCACCTTCCGCCTCCGATCGTCACGGCTTCTTCGATGTCGTCCACACCCGGGCGCTCCACCAGGGAGATGGCACCGAGGTCGATCACGACGCCTTCCAGATGACCGCCCGCGAACCGCGCGCTGCCCTTGACAGCGAACAGCTCCGCGTCGACGGCTGACACCAGCATGCGGTAGGCGTTGCGCGCGTCGGCCGGATCGAGCACGCACGGCTTCGACGTCGCCAGCGCGAAGCTGACCGGCCGCGGCGACGACGCCTTCATGTCCCGGGCCAGCACGTTGACCTTCTGGGTGAACGCCTCGTGGCTGGTCCCGGCTGCGGCGATGATCACCTCGTCACCGCCGAACGTGCCGCAGATGTGGAAGCCGACCTCCTTGAGCTCCGTCGCAGCCCACTCGACCGTCAGCGCACCCACCGTCCGCATGCACGCGTTCCCGGCGAGGTGCCCGAAGCTGTAGGGGTCCACAGCGCGCCGCTCCATCACGTACTCCCGAAGACCGTCGACATCGCCGATCGCGATGTGCAACTCGTCCGCGGCAAGCGTCGGCAGCAGATCGATCAGATGCTGCTCGAACGACGGATAGGCGACAAGTGAGGTCAGCGGATCGCAATAGAGCACGCCGGTCTCCCCGGCCTCGGGGGTCTGGCCGTAGCGGAGGTACCTGGTCTCATAACCGTTTGTCACGCCATCTCTCCTGGCCATCCGTCCAACGCGGGATTGCTTGCCCGTACGCCGAGGCGCTGCAGCGAGCCGAGGAGCGCAACCGCAGCATCGACGCGATCCCGCGGATCTGCCACATCCACAGGCAGCATGCCGAGACGCTCGACGAGCTTCTCGGCCCAGAGGTTCTCCTTGACCGACAGGCCTGGAACGAGCGGGGTGTGATAGTCCGACTGCCACAGCAGCAGCACCGCACGGTCGTTGCGCAGCCGCACCTCGTCGAGGGTGCGCCGATGCAGTTTGCGCGCGGTCGTGGAGTCCATGCCGACGTGGTCCCAGCCGGAGTCCGGATCCTCGAAGTCGTCGACCCGGATACCGAGGCGCTCCGCGTCCTGCCACACCGGCATGGTCTCGTCGGTCATCGAGAACACCGAGAGCATGAAGTGACCGGTGTACTCGCTGGTCAGGAAGTCATGCGTCAGCTCGTAGTCCTCGGGCGCCTCACCCGGGTACCCCACCATGAACGAGCAGCGGTACTTGACCGGCCCGTCCGACAGTGCCTCGTGCGCCGTCCGGTTGTGCTCGGCGCGCACCTGCTTGTGCATCAGGTCCAGCGATTTCGGGCTCATGGACTCGAAACCGATCGACAGCGTGGCGCAGTGCGCATCGGCGAACTGCTGCACTGTGTCACGACCGGTCAGGACGTTCGCGCGGGTGTAGGCCTCCCAGGTGACGTCGACGGCCGGCAACAGGTCCAGCAGTTCCCGCATCCGCCGCGGCGGCACGGTGAAGGTCGAGTCCATGGCCCGGATGTGCCGGGCCCCGTTGACCTCGCGGTAGCGGGCCCAGTCCGCCGCGATCTTCCCGGCCGACTTGTACCGCCACTTCGGCGACGCCATCGGAAACGAACAGAACCGGCACGAGAACGGGCAACCGCGCATCGACTCGTACGGCACCACCGTTCGCTGCAGCGTGCCGAACCCGGGCGACGGGTGCTCCTCCAGGTCGATGTAGTGAAACGCCGTCTGCCGGTATGTCCCGGGCCCGGTGCGCACGACCAGATTCGGCACCTCATCGAGGTCACCGCCGTCGTCCAGCGCCCGCAGCAGCAGCGGGATCGCCGCCTCGCCGTCACCGCGCACGATGATGTCCACGTCAGGGTACTGGTGCATGATGCGGTCGAACTTGAGGTTGCTGTACTGCCCGCCGAGCACCACCGTCGCCCCGCCGAAACGCTCGCCGATCCAGGCCAAGGCCCGGCCGAGGGTCCGATTGTCGCAGATGAACGTCGTCGACAGGAACACCACATCGTGCCGGCCGGCCGGGTCGCGCTGCAGTTCCCAGACGTCGAGCAGGTCGAACACCTCGAACGGGCGCTGCGCGGCGAGGAGAATCGACTCCAGCGTGTAGGACGTCAGGTGCGGCACCGCACCGCGTTTCGGCCGCAGCAGTGGGTGAACGCCGGTGCTGTCGTGGTATCGCAGGTCGGTCAGGCGCAGCCCGCTGAGGGGGTGCGTGGAGTATTCCGAGGCCAGCGGATACGTCGCGCCACGGTCGAACATCGTCCCGTGGTAGTACGTGCTGTTCTTGAAGTACGGCCCCTCACCGGCGAGAACCAGGACGGACCGCATCGTCGTCGCGTGATGCGCGCGTGTCTTCAAAACTCACCAACTTCGTCGGTCTTCGCCCCCCGGTATGGGATTGCCACCGTCTCCGACGACGCGTCACCGGTTCGTGGGGAACGACATCACAGCGTCGTCACTACGATCGTCATCGACCGGCGATCCGTCACGTTTGCCCGCGTAGACCCGAGCGCCCGGAATGAACAACGGACACGACGGACGTCGAAAATGCGGCATCCGGAGCGCACCAACCCCCGGCAGATCCCCGTCGACTCCCCGTGTGGCGCCTCGGCAGTGCGATGAGGCGTTCCGCTCCAGCACCTTCAGAAAACCCGGTGACGTCGATGAATGTCAACCCCCATACGAGGAACAAAATCGGCGCCAATGCCACTTGGCACCAACCGCAAACCTTCCGCACCTGGCTTGCGAGCAGCCGCGGATCCCCGTATACGACCGGCGCGAGCATCGCGCGGCCGCGGCGGCACGGGCGCCCGGGATCGGCGCCGGGGGTCACGGGCGCACCAGTCCGTGCCATCCGGATCCCCGGCTTCGTGAATACACTGAGCACTGATGCGCGTCCGGGCGCGGACGTCATCCCGGGGTACCATCGATCGACTGCAATCAAACCGATGCGTTCGGTGTCACCGCGCCGATCGATCGCCGACGTTCCCCGGCATCCCCTGACCGTGCCATTCACCGGCATCGCTGAGGAGTGACATGACAACGTCCACTGCCGACGACACGACACTGCGTCTGGTCCAGATCTCCGACACGCACCTGTCACGCTGGGACGGCCCGCTGCGGCGCAACTTCCGCGCGATCGCGGCGTTCGTGAATGACACGCTGTCACCGAATCTCGTCGTCCACGCCGGCGACTCGGTGCTGTCCAATCCCGACGCCGAGGACGACTTCCGCGCGGCCAAGGACCTGCTCGGCCTCATCCGGGCCCCGATGCTGTTCATCCCGGGCAATCACGACGTCGGGGAACCCTACGAGCACACATGGTGGACGGCGACGGACGAACGCGTGGCCCGGTTCCGTCGCCACTTCGGCCCGGCCCAGTGGCTGCACTGGTTCGGCGACGTGGCCCTCATCGGCATCAACAGCCAGGTCTTCGGCACCGGACTGGCCGAGGAACAGCACCAGTGGCAGTGGCTTTCCAACATCGCAGCCGAGGTCGAAGGGCGTGCGATCATCCTGTTCCTGCACAAGTCCCTCTGGACCGGATACTGCGGCAGCGACGGCCGGCAAGGCGCCGTCGACCCGGCCGACCGGGATCGCATCCTGCACATCCTGAGCGGGTCACGACTGCTCGGCGTCTCCAACGGCGACGTGCACCGATATCGCAAGACCTGGCTGGGCGAACAGTTCGAGATCTGGGGACCGTCGACCGCCTTCCTCGTGCACCGCGAGGAGACGCAGAAGCTGCCGACCGGGCTGGAGCAGTTGGGCGTCGTCCTGTTCGAGGTCACCGGCGAGCAAGTGAAGACCACCTTTCAGACGACACCCGGCCTCGAGGAGGTCGAAACCGGCGGGTTCCCCGAGTCCGCACTCCTCCGCGCCGAGCTCCGGGCCGCGATGGAGCTGGCCGAGGCCGACCCGCACGCTGACGCCGCCGGGAAACCGTCCGCCGCGCCGACCCGCGCAGACCATCGTCGCCGGTCACCATGCGGAACCCGTGCAGGGGTGGACACGTTGCCAGAGATCGACAAAGCTTGATGCGGTGACAGCTCCACGCCGCACGTCTGCGCTTCACGTCGAAGTGTCGATTTTGGCAGCCACGGCTCACGGGGAGAAACCATGATTGTGATAGGCCTCGCGGTCGGCCTGCGCCACGACGCATCGGCCGCCCTCGTGGAGGATGGGCAGCTCGTCGCGCTCGCCGAGGAGGAACGCTTCATCCGCCTCAGGCACGCGAAGGAACAGGTGCCCGTCGAGGCAACCGCCTACAGCCTGACCACGGCCGGCATCACACTGTCCGATGTGGACGTCTTCGCGACAAGCTGGCTGTCCGACGCCTCCGCCGACGTCCAGCTCGACATGGTCGGCGGCCTGCTGGCGCACCCGTATTTCGCCGGCGCCCGGCCGCCCCGATGCGAGCAGGTGACACACCCCATCGCGCACGCCGCCGCGGCCTGCCACACCTCCGGCTTCGACGAGGCCGCGATCACCAGCACCGACGGTGTCGGGGACCGCATCGCGACACTGCTCGCCCACGGGCGAGCGGGCACGATCGAGGTGAAACGGCACTGGCCGATCAGCGAGTCGCTGGGAATGTTCTACCTCGGGCTGACCCGCTACCTCGGCTTCAAGTGGGGCCAGGAGGGCAAGGTCATGGGCCTGGCCTCCTACGGCACGCCGGACGAGAGCTGGATGCCCTTCGCACCGCACGACGACGGCGGTTATCACACCGGCCTGGCCCCCCTCGGACAGGAGCAGCCGAACTACGGCCCGCCGCTGATCCAGGCGTGGATCGCCCGCCTGAAGGAGCGCTACGGAGCCGCCCATCCGGAACGGTTCCGGTACAACGCCGACACTGCGCGGCTCGAGCCCGACGTCGACACCGGCGCCGCCGCACGCGCGGTCGCAGCGACGGGCCAGCACGTGCTCGAACAGGCACTCCTGCACATCGTCGAACACGCGGTCCGCGATTCCGGTTGCCACAACGTCGCGCTCGCCGGCGGCGTCGGCCTCAACTGCACCGCCAACGGACTGATCGCTCAGTCGCCGTACGTCGACAAGCTCGTCGTCTTCCCCGCCAGCGGCGACGGAGGCACCAGCGCCGGCGCGGCCCTGGCCATCGCGGCCGCAGCCGGCGAACGGAGCGGCCAGGCGCTCGCCTCGGCGGAGCTCGGCCCGGAGTTCACCGACGATCAGATCCGCGACGCGCTGCACGCCCGAGCGGTGCCCTACACCGTCGTCGACGACATCGCCGACACGGTCGCCGAACTCATCACCGACGGTCAGGTCGTCGGCTGGTTCCAGGGCCGGGCCGAGTTCGGACTCCGTGCCCTCGGGCAACGATCCATCCTCGCCTCGCCGCTAAAGTGCCCGATGCACCACCGCGTCAACTCCGTCAAACGCCGTGAGCAATGGCGACCACTCGCCCCCAGCATGTCCGCAGCGGCCGCCGAGAAGTACCTGATCAACCCCGGACCGTCGCGATTCATGCTGGCCGCCTGCCAGGTGCGCGAAGAGATGCGCGACGAGATCCGGCCGTCGTCCACGTCGACGGCTCATGCCGGCCGCAGGTGCTCGACGAGGAATCCCCGGCCCCGTACCGCCGGCTGCTGGACCGCCTGGCCACCCGCGGCCACCCGCAGATCGTCATGAACACCTCATTCAACCTCGCCAACGAGCCGATCGTGCACTCACCGCTCGACGCGCTGCGCTCGTTCTACGGCTCCGGCCTCGACGGCCTCGCCATCGGATCGATGCTGGTGCGCAAGCCGACCGGACACGGCACCGAATGAGCCAGCCGGAACCGGCCGCTGCTGACGCCACCGGACCACCCGCCGACGCACACGTCCACAGCGAGTGTTCCTGGGACGCGCCGTACGCGTCGATGGAACAGGCGTGCCGTCGCGCCGCCGAGCTCGGCCTGCCGTCGATCGCGCTCACCGACCACGCGGACTTCACCCCGCGCCGCATCGCCGACGCCGCAAAACCACAGGAGTGGAAGCGGCCGATGATCGCCGACCGGGTGCTCACCCCGCCGCCGCTGGACGTCGCCCGGTACCTGCGGAGCATCGAAGCCTGCCGGGAACGATTCCCCGGCCTGCGCATCGTGTCCGGAATCGAACTCGGCGAACCGCACCGTCACCGGCAGCGCGCTGCCGAAGTGCTCGACGGCACCGGCTTCGAACGCATCCTGGCCTCCGTGCACACGCTGCCGGGCGCCACCGGCGCCACGACCGTCGACGCAGCATTCGAGGCCGAACCTCCGCACCAGGTCGTCCGGCGGTACCTCGCCGAGGTGCACCGCCTGACGCTGGCCTTCACCGGCTTCCACGTCCTCGCCCACATCAACTACGCCGCCCGGTTCTGGCCCCAGGCGGCGGGCGAACACCTCGTGACGGACTTCGAGGAAGACTACCGCGCCGTCTTCGCCGTCCTTGCCGCCACCGGCAAGGTGCTCGAGGTGAACACCAATGTCCGGTTCGACCAGCACCTGCTGCGGTGGTGGCGGCTCGAGGGCGGCCAGGCGATCGCCTTCGGCAGCGATGCCCACCGCCCTGAGCAGATCGCCCGCGGCTTCGCCGAAGCGTCCACGCTCGCGGCGACAGCCGGATTCCTGCCCTCCGGCGGCCCCGGCGATCTGTGGATGCGCCGCTGATGGCCGCCGTGGCCGTCCTGACGGCGACGAACCCGGCAGCACTTGACGCGGCCGGCGACGTCATCGACGCCGGCGGCATCGTCGCGATGCCGACCCGGCGGTGGTACATGCTGTGCGCCGACTCCGGCAACGAGCACGCGTGCGGCAGCATCTTCGCCGGCAAGGGCCGCCCCATGACCAAACCCCTGGCACTGGTCCTGCCCACCGACGAGGCGGTCACCGACCGGTTCGTCCTGTCACCGGCCGCCCGGCGGCTCGCCGATCGGCTCTGGCCGGGCGACCTGGCCCTGCGGTTGCCGTGGCGGCGCCCCGACGACGCCGGACGCCGCCCGTGGCTCGGCGCCGGTCCCCCGCTGGTCACCCGCGAGCCGGGACTGCTCGGTGCGCTCGCCGGCCGGGTCCGCAACCCGATCGCCGCGGCGGTCGTCAGCCGCAGCGACGGCCGGACGCCCGAGCAACGCGCACCGGCCCTCAGCGCCGCCGCCGTGCTGGCCTTCGCCGACGCCTACGCCGCGCCGATCGACCTGCTCGTGGACGGCGGCGTGTGCCCGCTCGGCATCGGGCTGACCGTCGTGGACTGCACCGCCGAACCCGTCGTCGTACGGGCCGGTGCCGTGCACGAACGGGCCGTCGAGGCGGCGCTGCGCGACCCCTGATCGATCGTCCACCAGTTCGTCCGCTTCGCCGGTCGGTCGCCGAACGTGGTCCAGGCACCGCCGCGCTCCACGATCGCGGCCACGAGATCCGAGCATGTGGCGAGCACGCCCGGAGGCGCTCTCACATCGCCAGCAGCCCGGCGTCGCCATGGACGACCGGCGCGAGTACCTCGTCCCGGAGACGCACAAAGCGTTCGGTGTCGGCGTCGGCATCCATCACACACCGGTCCGTGCGCACCCGGATCGCCAACGAACGACGCGACTCCGCAGATCGGTTCGGCCCGCTCGCGTGCAGCATGTCGCGGTGATGCATGGCGAAGCCGCCGGCCGGGACCACCGCCGCCGCCTCGCTCCAGTGGAATCCCTCCGGCAGCGCCAGACCGGTCCGTTCGGGGTCCAGGTCGGTCTGGAAGAGGTCCGCACGGCCGAGTGGGCCGAGACGCTGGGATCCGGGCACATAGCGCAGCGGTGACGCATCAGCCGACACAGCCGACAGCGCGAGCCACACGGTGAAGATGTCACCGTGCCAGTACGGCGCGAAGGGGCCGTCCTGATGCCAGCCAATGTTTCCGACCGGCGCCTCATCAGTCGGACGCTTGATGAACAGGTCCACGGCCCACACCTGCAGCGCCCGCGCCCCCGTCACCGCGGCCACCAGCGACCAGACACCCGGATGCATGACCAGCCTTCGCAGCACATGGCTGCAGTTGTGCGGCTCGGCGATCTTCACGAGCCGCTGCGGCCCGTCGCCCCGCTCCCGCTCCCGCTCCCGCAGTTTCGGCGCCATGCCGGTGTCGGACTCACCCGCGGCAACGGCCTCCGCCGCCGCCGTCGACTCGTCGAGGAGGTCCTGTGGGACGACTGGTGGCGTCAAACAGAATCCATCGTCTCGATAGTGCCGGCGGAGCACTTCCACGTCGATGACATCACGCATGAGTGATTCCTTCGCAGAATAGCGTCACGCTACAGCAGCGGCATCCGAGTCACACTGCCCAGTGTTGAGGCGTGACGGGCGGGCACAGCACCGATCGGCGCCGGACCGGCACACCGACGCGCAGTCCGATGTCCCCAGCGCCCTAACAACGGTAACATTGATCATCATGAAGCGCTGACCGGGATCGACTTCCATCAGTTGCCGATCCGCGAGGAGCGCGCACCGTGCCGCCCATCCAGATCGTTGAGGGGCGCCGTGACGACATCCGCCGACGGCCAGCCGTCCGCCGCATGACGGACGACCGGGTCGATTCAGTCGCGAGACGGCTTCTGCCAGTACCAGATCTCGGTGTCCGGCAACTGCTCGGAGAAGACTCCCTCGGGCGACTCGGTGTGCAGCAGCGACCGCAGGTCGCGCTCGAACTCGTCGCGCCGCTCGCCGAAGAGGTGCGGGGCCGAATCGGAACGGGAGAAGACCCACGCGACGATGTCGTCCGGGCTGCGGTCGACCACAGCACCGGACGGCACATGCAGACGCTGGTACCCCACGAACCCGGCACCCTCGATGATCGCGCGTTCGCCGCTCTGGGTGCCGTGCTGCAGGACGCCCTGCCCGGCCCGGCGCACCTCACCCAGGTAGGTCCGCACCACGGACGCGATCGCCGCGAACGGCGGCGCCGGATGCGGCAGCGGGGCCGGGTCGGCCCGGGGCTCCTTCAGGTCGCTCAGGTGAGCGAAGTACCCACCCGGCTCGATCATCTCGAACGCGGCCGCGGCGACCCGCTCCCGGTCCGTCCAGTGGAACGACTGGGCGAAGAGCACCGCGCGGAGGACACCGAGCCCGGCCGGAAGGTCCTCGGCGCGCGCCTCGCTCCGGCTCGCGTTCTGCACACCGAGCCGCTCGGCCCGCCGCTGCGCCTCGACCAGCATGTCCGGATCGGGATCGACGCCGACCATCTCGGCGAAGTACGGCGCCAGCGCGAGCGTCGCCAGCCCGGGTCCGCAGCCGACGTCCAGGAGCCGGCCTTGACCGCGCTGGCCGAGCTTGTCGGCGAGCAGCTCCGCATATCCTGGCGCGTATGGCAACCGGCCCTGTTCGTAGTAGGCGGCGCTATCGTTGAACAGGGTCTGATCCCACTGCCAACCTTCGGGCATCTCCACTCCAATATGGGTTTGGGCTAATTGAGTCTTTTCCAACCTCATCCGCGCCGCTCTTCGATGTGTTGAAGGACGAGGATGGCGGCGGTCAGTGCGGTGGCTTGCTGTGGGCAGCAGCGCAGCCTGCGTAGCAGACGCCAGGTCTTGAGGGTGGCGTTGGCGCGTTCGCCGATGCCGCGGATCTGGTTGTGGCTGTGGTTGCAGTCCCGCATCCGGGAGAGCAGGTCGCGGCCGTAGTGCGGGACGCCGACAGCGCCGCCGGCGCCGCGGTAGGCCTTGTCGGCCAGGGTTGCGACCGCGGCAGCGGTGAGCGCGGCGATGATGCCGTGGGCGCGGGCGGCGGTCGGGTCGTGGGTCGCGCCGGGCAGGGCCGGTGACAGCCAGACGAGTCGGCCGTGCGGGTCGGCGAGGACCTGCACGTTCACGCCATGGCGTTTGTGCTTGCCGGAGTAGTGGGGGCGGTCTTTGCCCCGGCACTACCGAATAGTTACGAGGCAAATGCGCGTTCATGCTGTATCGGCTATTGACGGAAGGTGATGTTGGCCGGTGCGCTGCGTTTGACACCGATATCGAGGTTTGTGAGGATGCAAGGTAAGTGCGCGACCACGTACGGGGGGCGCTGTGGGTGATGTCGGCGCAGCGCGAAGTTCGCTGCCCAATCGTGCTTTCCGTGGCATCATCAACCGCGAGCGGCAGCGGCGGGAGGCGGCCGGTCAGCTGGTCCTGCTCGCGCGTCAGGCGGGTGGCGTTCTCGTCGGTGGGACGCTCGCCCTGCATGTTCTTTGTGGCCTGGCGCCGGTGGCCTTCATGGTGGGCATCGGCATCGCACTGCAGCACCTGGCTGCGGGTGGCGACCTCGACGCCGCCGGGCGCTGGCTCGGCTTGGCGCTCGGCGCGTTCATCCTGCAGCAGTGCCTCGCACCGCTGCAGCTGCTTGCGTCCAAGGAGATCGCCCGGCGGATCGACCACTATTGCCTGACGCGTTTGGTCAGCTTTGTACTGCTGGACGCGCCGCTGGCGGTGATCGAGCGTTCCGACGTCGCTGACCGGCTGAGCATGGTCGGTGAGGTCTTCGAGCAGTGGACGTTCACACCCGGGGCGGCGACCGAGGGCGGCCTGGCGCTGGTGGCGCGGTATACGCAGCTGTGCGGTGCGGTCGTCATCCTGGCTGTCACCTCCGGCCCGTGGGCGGCTGTGACGGCCGCCGTCATCGCTCTGATCATTCGCCGTGGCCGTTCCGAGGCATTCTTCCACTGGGGCCGGCTCAACA
This sequence comes from Dactylosporangium sp. NPDC051485, assembly GCF_040682015.1. Lineage (NCBI taxonomy): Bacteria > Bacillati > Actinomycetota > Actinomycetes > Micromonosporales > Micromonosporaceae > Dactylosporangium > Dactylosporangium sp. NPDC051485. The sequence goes on along the minus strand of NZ_JBFAZW010000089.1, from coordinate 3,851 downwards.
AGCAGTTCACGCCGCTGAACCGGCGTGCCACGTATGTGCGGGAGCTGGCCACGAGCACGCGTGCCGCCAAGGACATCCGCACCCTCGGCCTCGTCAGCTGGGTGGGCGACCGGTACACCGCCGAGGCGGGCGGACTGCACCGCACGCTGTGGTACTGGCGGCGCCGATTGTACGGCCGGCCGTTCGTGCTCTACACCGTCCTGGCTATGGTGGGTGCCGCCACGGCCCTGGTCATCGTGTCCCGGACAGCGGGCGGGGGTGCGCCGGATCCGGCGGAGGTCGGCGCGACGGTCATGGCGGTGCAGGCGCTCGCGCTGTGCGCGCGGTTCGGCATCGTGTTCCAGGAGTCTGACATCAAGATGGTGTTCGGGCGTGTCGCCTGGGAGGCGCTGCTGGAGATCGATCAGATCGCCCGCGATGCCATCGCCGAGCAACGGCGGTCCGGGGCGAGGGCCGGCACCGGCGTGCGGGTCGAGCGGGCCCGTTCCGGCATCCGCTTCTGCGGTGTCCACTTCGGTTACCGGCCCGACCAGCCGGTCATCGACGGGCTCGACCTGGAGCTGCGGGCCGGCACGTCGACCGCGATCGTCGGCGTCAACGGGGCCGGCAAGACGACCCTGGTGAAGCTGCTGGCAGGGCTGTATCGCCCGGACGCCGGCGTCGTCACCGTGGACGGCCACGATCTGCGCGACGTTGACCCGGCGGCGTGGACCAATGCGATCGCGGTGACGTTCCAGGACTTCATCCGCTATGAGACGAGCCTGCGTGACAACGTCGCGATGAGCGCGATCGGTCACCGCGACGACAGCGCCGGCATCCTCGCGGAGCTGGAGCGGGTCGGGCTGGGCGATCTGACGGCCGGTCTGCCGGCAGGGCTGGAGACCCCGCTGACCCGCGCGCTGCCCGGTGGTCGTGAGCTCTCCGGCGGGCAGTGGCAGCGCCTTGCCATGGCCCGGTCGTTGTTCGCCGTGCGGCACGGCGCTTCGGTGCTGGTGCTGGACGAGCCGACCTCGCAGCTCGACGCCCGCGGCGAGGCGGAGTTCTACGACCGGTTCCTGGACCTCACCCGCGGTGTCACCAGTGTGATCATCTCGCACCGGTTCTCGTCCGTGCGCCGCGCCGACCGCATCGTCGTGCTCGACGGCGGCCGGGTCACGGAGTCCGGCAGCCACAACGAGCTGGTTGCGGAGGGCGGCATCTACGCGCGCATGTTCGCTGTGCAGGCGCGCCGCTTCGAGCATGCCGGCGCCGAGGGTGGACCGGCCGGGAGGGGACCGGACCTTGACTGAGACGCTGTACGGCCTGCGGTACATGTTCGTGCTGGGCTGGCGGCTGGACCGCGGGCGTCTGCTGGCCGGTGCCGGGATGCTGCTGCTGGCGGCGCTGGCCACACCTGCGGTGGCGGTGAGCCTCGGCTGGCTTGTCGACGGCGTGGCGGCCGGGCAGCCCGACCTCGCCGTGCGGTGGGCCGTGGTGGCTGCCGGCGCGCTCGGTATCGAGCTGACGCTGGACAACTTCGCCCACATCTACTACTTCGAGCTGTCCGAGCTGACCGATGAGCAGCTCAACCGCGACCTGATCCGGCTCGTCAACGGCACGAGCCGGCTGGACCGCCGCGACGACCCCGCGTTCGGTGACCGGATCGACCTGCTGCGCCAGGATGTGCTGCAGATGCGCATGACGGTCCAGTCGGGTCTTCAGCTCGGCGCGATCGTGGCCCAGGTGCTGTTCACGACCGTTCTGCTGGCCACGCTTTCGCCGGTGCTGCTGGTGCTGCCGATCGTCGCGCTCGCGCCGATCTTTCTCGGCCAACGGGCCGAGCAGATTCTGCAGGTCACCCGCGAGGAGCAGTCGCCGACGACCCGCTCCATCCGGCACCTGCGGCTGCTGACCACAAATCCGGCCAGCCACAAGGAGATTCAGATCGCGGGGAGTGCGGCGTATTTCGTCGCCCAGCAGGACCGGCTTCTGGGGGCCTACGGGTCTGCGATGCGCCGTGCGCAGGGCAGGCATGCGTTGCTGATGGCGGGTGGGCAGGTGCTGTTCGCCCTAGCGTACGTCGGCTCGGTGCTGTGGGTCTACACGATGGGCCGCCGCGGTGAGGCCAGCATCGGAGACGTCGTGCTGGTCGTGTCGCTGGCGACGCAGATCGGCGCGCAGATGGCCAGTGGCCTGGACCTGCTGGGTGTGGTGCACCGCTCTGCCGCCGGCGTGCGCCGTTTCTTCGCGCTCGAGCGGGAGAACAGTGCGGGGGCCGGCCCCGCGATGGACACACCGGCTCCGGCGTCCGTCGGTGACGGCATCTGCCTGGAGGCCGTCGGATTCACGTATCCCGGCGCAGCCGCGGAGACGCTGCACGACGTCGACCTGCGGTTGCCGGCGGGTCGCTCGGTAGCCCTCGTCGGGGAGAACGGCGCGGGCAAGAGCACTCTCATCGCGCTGCTGCTCGGGCTGTATGCGCCGACCCGGGGCAGGCTGCTGGTCAACGGAGTCGACCTTGCCGAGGTGTCGCCCGAGCTGTGGCGGACGCGGGTCGCAGCACTGTTCCAGGACTTCGCGAAGGTCGAGTTGTCGTTGCAGCACAGCGTCGGCATCGGCAATCTGCCGGAGGTGGAGTCGCGTGAGGCTGTCGGCGTCGCCGTCGAGCGGGCCGGCGCCGATGTGCTCGCCGAGCGCGTGGGCGGCCCGGACGCGCTGCTGGGGATGGCTTACGGCGACGGGCAGGATCTGTCCGGCGGGCAGTGGCAGCGTGTCGGTTTCGCCCGCACGCTGATGCGGACGAGGCCGCTGTTGCTCGCTCTGGACGAGCCGGCTTCCGCGCTGGACGCCATGGCGGAGCAGCGGCTTGTCGACGCGTACCAGGCGATGGCGAAGGAGGTGGCGGTAATGGTCGGCGGCGTGACGCTGTTCGTCACGCACCGGCTGTCGACGGTGCGCCTGGCCGACCTTGTCGTAGTGCTCGACGGCGGCCGCATCGTCGAGCAGGGCACGCACGACGAGCTGGTGGCGCTGGACGGCCGGTATGCGCAGTTGTACGCGAGTCAGGCCCGTGCCTATGCGGACTGATTGCGGAAAAAATGACGGCGCGAACTAAGCCATTGTCGTGTGTCGATGGATGAGATTCGCGGCCCAGTTTCATGGTCAGCGTGGCGGTGCTAGGGTGATCGTGGACTTTCAAGTGCACTCCGGGCGTCGAACCGTCCCGTGAGGCATCCGGGTCTTCGGCAACCATTTCGCCACTATTCGTGAGCAGGATTGTGTCGTTCGGCATTCCCGCAGGGGGATTTCAAAGTCGATCAGGACTTGTTGATCAACGTTTGAGGGCTGCGGCCAGCACCGGCAGGATCCGCATCCGGTCCGCGGCGATGCTCTCGGTCAGGCGCTTGACCTGGGAGACCCGCGCCAGACGGAACAGACCGAGGACCAGGTTGCGTAGGATCGCCATGGTGTGCGGGCCGTTGCCGATGTACGCGCCCTGCTGGTCCTCGCCGAAGACCACGTCGCCTGGCCAGTGGACGAGATTCTCGATGCCCCACTGGCCTGGAGTGTTGCGGGGTTGAGTCCGGGATGAGCTGATGGCGGCGTGGCAGCACGCCGCGGTACCCGCCGCGGGCGACACCACCGCCGCGGCCCGCCTCGCCGAGGCGTACACCGGCTGGGACACCGCGATCGACGCGATCGACGAAACCCGCAGCAAGCAGATGGCCATGCCCGGGCTGAAAGAACCGGCGAAGAAGGCCCTGGCCACTCTGGACGGGGAATGGGCCGGCCTGATCGCGCACCGCGACTACCCGATGATCGGGCTGGACAACAACCGAGCCGAACGCGCGATCCGTGGCCCCGTCGTCACC